>CALCFH010000036.1 GCA_937900215.1 uncultured Cryomorphaceae bacterium | reverse complement strand
GATAGTCGCAAGTCAGAAGACTAGATAAAAGAGAATACCTATAAACGAGAAAGCCCCGCATTTGCGGGGCTTTCTCGTTTAACTCAACTCGTATTTCACATCCTCAGAATTATAGAAATGGTATTCTAAGAATCGGAACCCATCCCTCGGAATAATCTTCAATTTCAGCTTGTATTTCTTAGACCATTTATGCCTAAGGCTAGAGAAAAACCATCCTTTCTCTATGTATGCCGCTAAAAACGGATGTAGATGCAAGAACAATATTTTTATGTTCTCTTGGCTCGAGATCAGCGACAGGTGATTTTCTAAATGATGCAGAATATTAATTGGCGCTTCTATTTCAGCAGAACTTCCGTTAGGATCTTCTTCACGCGTCTTGATATTCATCTCCGGGCGCACCCTTTGGCGGGTTATTTCAATAAGACCGAATTTACTTGGAGGAAGTATTTTGTGCTTTGCACGATCGTCCTTCATACAGTCTTTCAGCTTTTCAAACAGTTCTTTTCTGTTTTCTGCTCTATGAAGGTCGATGAAATCTACCACAATGATTCCCCCCATATCACGCAGCCTCAATTGACGGGCTATTTCTTCTGCAGCTTGAAGATTCACCTCAAGCGCGTTGGCTTCTTGGTTTTCACCGCTCGACTTCCTATTGCCGCTGTTGACATCTATTACATGCATGGCTTCGGTATGCTCTATAATTAAATAGGCACCTCTTCCAAAAGTAACCGATCGTCCGAAGGCAGTTTTAATCTGTCTTTCAACTCCAAAGTGCTCAAAAAGTGGAATTTTACCTGAATAAAGCTTAAGCATCTCCGTTTTGGTTGGATCTACGCTATTCAAATATTCCCAAACCGTCTGATGCATATCTTCTGAATCTACCTGAATGGAGGTAAAGCTATCATTCAATAAATCGCGCAGAAGACCAGTGCTTTTATTCAAGTCGTTGTGCAGACAAAGAGGCGGCTTTGCACTGTTGATATTCCTATGCAAGTTCTTCCATTTTTTTAGGAGAGCTTGTAAATCGGACTCTATTTCTTGGAGTTGTCTTCCTTGAGCAACCGTGCGGATAATAACGCCAAAACCCTCGGGTTTAATGGGCTTTACAATACCTTTTAGGCGATCTTTTTCTTCTCTTGATTCTATTTTTTGAGAGACACTAATTCTATCTGAAAATGGAACCAGAACCATAAACCTACCTGCAATAGAAATTTCGCTGGTAATACGTGGTCCTTTGGAAGAAATGGGTTCTTTGGCAATTTGAACAAGTACCCTTTGTCCCGATTTCAAAACGGAATCAATTTGTCCGTCTTTAGGGATATCTGGATCTCTTTCAAAGTTTTGAAGAGTCCAAGGTTGTTTCCCTTTTTGCGTTTTTGACAAGTACTTATTTAAAGACCTTACTTGAGGTCCTAAGTCGTGGTAATGAAGGAATGCATCCTTTTCGTACCCTACATCCACAAATGCAGCATTCAGGCCTGGAACTAGTTTTTTAACGGTAGCTAGATAAACATCTCCTACATTAAAGTTTTGTTGTTCCGATTCATTATGAAGTTCAGCGAGTTTTCCCTCGCGAAGAATCGCAATGTCTGTTTGCTCGCGCATTCGTGAACTGATATACAGTTCTGTGTTCATGGCTTGCAGCTTGATTTTTAGGCGGTTAAGCTCTAAAAATCTATAAAATTATATTAACACGCAAAGCACCATAATCAGGTGCTTTCTACGTGTACGAATTATTTATAAAGAATTACTTCTTCTTAGTCTTATGACGATTCTTGCGAAGGTGTTTTTTCCGCTTGTGGGTAGACATTTTATGTCTTTTACGTTTTTTTCCGCTTGGCATAGCTAAAATTCTTTTGGGTTTATATACTGTTTATTTCATTCAACAAGTCGGTAGCCTGTTGTTCTGTTTCTTCAATCGGGTTGTTTTCTAAACACTTAGAAAGGTACTCTTTTGCACTTGGTATATCACCGAGCCCTTTCTTGGCTTGCGCCATTAGAAAATAGGCGTCAGCATTATCGGGCAATCGCTCAATTACTATAGCAAGTCTTTCTTCTGCTTTTTCAAATTGACCGCTCATAATAGAGAAGTAGCCTAAATAAAAATTAGCATTAATGTGTTTTGGTTCTACATCGAGAACCTTTCTTAAAAGTCCTATGGCTTGCATAGGTGGAGCACTTCCTGTGTTGAGCATTTCAACAGCTTGAGCCACCATAACCTCTAGGCTATCGGGTTGCTCTGTAGAATGTGCATGGCCATCGTCGGCTACAGCAGGCGACGGACTTCTAGGAATAAAATACATAGCCACTGCTATAATAACAGCAACAACAATGGCTATGTAACCTTCTTTTTTCAATTTTTTCGAGCCCTGAATTAGGCGTTCTTAACCTTTTTCTTCACGCTTTCAGAGAAAACCTTAGCTGGCTTGAAGGCAGGTATAAAGTGTTCAGGAATAATGATGGTAGTATTTTTAGAAATATTTCTACCTGTCTTTTCTGCTCTTTTCTTAACTATAAAACTGCCAAATCCGCGAAGAAATACTGCTTCTCCAGCTTCAAGTGACGTCTTAACTTCTTTCATGAACGACTCTACTGTTGCTTGTACGTCGGCCTTTTCCATTCCGGATTTCTCTGCAATTCGAGAAACAATTTCCGCTTTAGTCATTGTTGTTGTCTGATATTAGGGATGTTAAACCATTAGTTTTGAGGGCTGCAAATATAGGACAGATAATTGTATTATCACACAGTTAACTCAAAGTCAATCGATTTAGTGTGAAGAAAAATTTAATGAGCGCATGGATTGCATGGTATTTAGCAAATGCGCGCGAGCTTCCTTGGCGGAAAACCCTTGATCCATACGCTATTTGGCTCTCAGAAATCATTCTACAACAAACTAGGGTGAATCAGGGTTTGCCGTATTATTATCGTTTTCTTGAGCGATTTCCCAGTATTTTGGATCTTGCTAGGGCAGATGAAGACAGTGTTTTGAGAATTTGGCAAGGCTTGGGTTATTATTCCCGCGCTAGGAATTTAATGAAAACGGCAAAAATTATTGCCTTTGAAAGAAATGGCATATTCCCTGATACCTATGAAGATCTAGTAAAATTGCCTGGCTTGGGTCCGTATACGGCATCGGCCATTGCTTCTTTTGCGTTCAATCTGCCGGAGGCCGTAATCGATGGCAATGCCTACCGTGTTCTTTCCCGGCTGTACGATATCGATGAAGAAATTGGATCTAAGAAAGTATACCATAGTTTCCGAGAGCTGGCGCAGAATCTAATGCTTGGATATTCTCCCTCTACTTTTAATCAGGCTTTAATGGAATTAGGGGCTGTGATTTGCACCCCTAAACCGCTTTGTCAGCAATGCCCCATTGCTGAAAATTGTCTAGCTCTCCAGAATAAAACCATCCACCTAAGACCGGTTAAGAAGAAGGCAAAACCCAAAGAAAAAGTAGAAATGTATTATGTTTTACCTATTTCAAATTCGGGTGATTGGATTTTGCAAAAGCGACCTGCGAAAGGCATTTGGTCTGGATTGTATGTTTTCCCAGAAGTTGAAAAGAGCCAATTCCGATTCGAGTCTGCACATTTTCTTCACCTAAAACATTTGCTTAGTCACAAAGAAATGGACTTGTATTTTGAGCTACGGGAGTTTGAATCGGTGGAGGATTATCCTGACTCTCAGTTGATAACGCCAGAGAATATTGAAGAAACCCCTTTTCCTGTTCCTTTTTTATTGGCACTACAGCACTGGAAACTGCTGTAAGTAAATGAGTGGCATACTTTATATTTGCACCCATGTCTGGTACTTTGAATAAAGTCATGTTAATTGGCAACTTAGGTGGTGATCCTGAGGTGCGCAATTTTGAGTTCTCAAAAATTGTACGTTTTTCCATTGCAACTTCAGAGTCCTATACGAATAGAGAAGGACAAAGAGTGGAGCAGACCGAGTGGCACAACATAGTAGTGAGTAAAAAAGGACTTTCAGATGTTTGTGAACAATACTTGAGAAAGGGAATGAAAGTGTATATTGAAGGGAAAATCAGGACACGAAGTTGGCAGGATTCTTCTGGTCAACAACGTCAAATGACTGAAATTAACTGCCTTGAAATGACCATGTTAAGTGCAAGTACAGATCGTTCACAAGCTCTGTCTTCTTCTGCCGATTTCTTCCCCAAAAAGGAAAATAGGCAGTTTGAGAACGACGATTTGCCCTTCTAGTTTATCTAAAATCAATTAATTGGATCCTGACCCCCCATCCTTATTTCTAGTTTTTGCCTCCGATTGGTTGGCTATTCTTCCTTCTATTTTGGCTCTGTTGGCCTTGCTTATTAGTTCTGCTCTGATTTCTGGATCAGAGGTAGCTTTTTTTTCTTTAAAACCGGCAGACATTCAAAGCCTAGAGGAGGGAAGCGCACGCAGCGATAAACAGCTCATAGAATTAAGAGATAATCCAAAGAAATTACTCGCTACCATATTGATATCCAACAATCTGGTAAACATTGGAATTGTTATTCTCTCAAGCTTCGTGATAGAAAAGCTTGTGGATTTTCAAGACAATCAGCTCCTAAAATTCTTGGTTCAAGTGATCGGAATTACCTTTGTTCTTCTTCTTTTTGGGGAGGTACTTCCAAAGGTATATGCCTCTAGAAACAGTCTGGCATTTAGTCGATTAATGGCTATTCCTTTAAGAGCTTTAAATTGGTTTTTCTCACCACTGAGCTTCCTACTTGTTCGTTCAGGAAACTTCCTAAATAGAGCAAAAAGAGAGTCCAATTCTACGCTATCGGTAGATGATTTATCTCAGGCCTTAGAGCTCACTCAAGAACCTGTAGGGGGAATTGAAGAACAACGCATTTTAGAGGGAATAGTCAAGTTCGGAAACACCAGCGTGAAGCAAACCATGAAACCCAGAATGGATGTAGTTGCCATTGAGCAAAGTACGTCTTATAAGGAAGTATTGGAGTGCATTCTACATTCTGGATATTCAAGAATTCCTGTTTTTCTCGAAACCTTCGACCAAATTACGGGCATTCTTTATATCAAAGATTTGCTTCCTTATATTGAAAGCAATGTGGAGTTGGATTGGCAGAAAATGCTGCGGAAACCCATATTCGTTCCCGAGGCGAAAAAGATCGATGATTTATTGCAAGAGTTTCGTGAAAAAAGAATTCATATGGCCGTGGTGGTAGATGAGTTTGGCGGAACATCGGGCATCATTACTCTTGAAGATATCATAGAAGAAATTGTTGGGGATATTTCAGATGAATTTGATGATGAAGACTTGATATATAGCAAGTTAGATGATTACACCTATGTCTTTGAAGGAAAAACGCCCCTAAACGACTTCTATAAGGTGCTTGGAATTGATGGTGAACTGTTTGAAACGAAGAAAGGGGAGTCGGATACCTTGGCCGGATTTATTTTGGAAATAGGTGGAAGAATCATGGCCATCAATGATTCTATTGAATTCAATGAGTTCTTATTCGTAGTGGAGGCGATGGATAATCGCAGAATTCAACGCATTAAGGTGAGTCTTCAAAATACCTTAGAGGATGAAACAGAAGCATAAGCTTGTTTTATTTTGCTTGCCTTTTCTTTTCATTCAGTGCCAAGAGGAGGAGAATCCGCTTCCATACGGACAAATTCGAATAGAATTGCCCACCACAGTATATGCCTTAGACTCCGTTGACTGTCCGTATTCTTTCTATATAAATACAGCAGCCCAGTGGGAGGCTAAAGAGAATTGTTGGGGAGACATCTATTATCCGAGTATAAAGGCGCGCATGCAGTTGACCTATAAGAATTTAAATGGCAATATTGAAAAGCTATTAGCTGAATCACAAGACCTGGCTTTTACGCATGCTTCAAAGGCCAGCGGCATTCAAGAAAAGCTATACTTGAATGAAGAGAAACGCATTTACGGTATTCTTTACCGAATGTCTGGAGATGCGGCCAGTGGAACTCAATTTTACATTACCGATAGCACACATCATTTTCTCAGAGGAGTGGTGTACATCTATGCGGCTCCAAATCCGGATTCTTTAAAGCCAGTGGATGATTTTATGGCAAGGGAGGTAATTCAGCTTATGGAAACCTTAACTTGGAAAGATTGATTTAAGCGCTTTATTCTATGCAGCAGTGGGTAATTATGGCAACATTTTATACAATTCAAGAGGCACATTTAGCAGCCACTTATTTGTCTAGCCATGCCATTGAAGCTCGAATAGAAAATGAAAATTCAAACTCCATTTTGCCTGTTTATGGCCTTTCTGCAGCGGGCATTCGTCTTCTCGTTCCAGTAGAATTGGCAAGAGAAGCCTTCGATTTACTTGAGAAATATTTACCAAGCGAAGGAGGTTCTCTTTTTGTTTGAAAGTTGCAGCCAAGTATAAAAGGCTGTACCATAAAAGAGACAAGCAAGCATTAGGTGGATGGGTTGTAGCCCTTGTGGAAACCCGAAATAAGCAATACCTATTCCGACTGCAATATTGGCCAAGCAGAAAATTAGGGGCATAAGAATAAATCTATTCAAATTATGTCTGTTCTGAAACACAAAGAAGCCACTTAGAATAAAAATCACCCATGAAAAACTGCGGTGAATTAAAAAGAGTGAACTCAATTGGTTTATCCAAGTTTCTCTTTCTATTCCATTTAAAGATTTGTCTAGAATATCTACTTCTTCTCTCACTTGAGTTCCTAGAAAAATCTGGATTAACAAAAACAACAAAATCAGCGGTAGAATATACAGGGCATTGACCTTACGGACTTTAGATCCTTTCGAATGTAAGTGAAGCATTCCAACCAAAACACTCACAATCGCCAAAGCGCCGAACATGTGAATGCTAATTTGGCCGGGCACTAGGTTGCCATCAACCACCAGTTTTCCTAGCCAAGCCTCAAAGCCAAGAAGAAAAAGACCTAGACTGCTGAGCAGAAAAAAGCGGAAGTTTCGGCGGATTCTAATCAAACCGATAAAAAAGAGAATCAACATGGGTATGCCGGAAAGGGCGCCTAAAAGTCGATTTATATATTCTATCCACGTATGCAGAGCATTAAAATGGGCGTAGTCATGTTTGGTATACTCTTCCCAACGATTGGGTTCGAAGGAATTACCAGACGTAAAAGCCCCCTTTGCTTGAAGAAGTTTTTCGTTGTAAATAATCATCTGAGAGCGGCTGTAGACTTCATTTGCCTTCCAGCGTATTTGACTCTCTTCAATGGGTGGAATCAAATGCCCAAAACACTTTGGCCAGTCTGGACAACCCATTCCAGAACCAGTCATCCGCACCACGCTTCCAGCCAGAATAACTAGATAGATTAAAACAATTTCAAGAAAGATTAATCGCCTCAAGTGCATTGTTTAGAGAATGGAAGCAGAATAAGTGCCTTCGCCAATTTCAGCTACAAGAGAGCGAATGGTTTCCTTTGATACCTGAGTAGAATCGAAGCGGACCTCTGCAGTAGCTTCATCGAAGTTCACAATACAGGCTTCAATTCCTGACTGAGAAGCGAGTTCTTTTTCAATGGTTCCAGCGCAACCCTTTGAGCAAACCATGCCTTCAATGGCAAGCTGAACAGAGGCATTGGCAATGACCGCAGACTTTTCTATGGTTTCGGTTATTTCAGTCTCTATAACTTCCGTTACAGCAGGCTCGTTAGAACAAGAGAAAAGCGCGACAAAACAAATGGAAGATAGAATGGTACGCATGGCAAATAAATTTAATTACAAATGTACAACCAAGTTAGAATCAACAAGGCGCTATACTACCTTTGACGCCCTATGAAAACACCCCTTACCAAATGGCTGGTATTCTCACTGCTAGCCCTTACATGGGGTAGTTCATTCATCTTGATGAAAAGAGGATTAATCAGTTTCGACTTTTTTCAAGTTGGTCTACTGAGAATCACTTTTGCAGCTTTGGTTGCCCTTTCATTTGCTTGGAAGAGTTTAAAAGAGTTTAGGAAGAAAGATCTAAAATATCTGATTACCGTTGGCGTGCTTGGAAATGGAATCCCTTATTTCTTATTCCCTATTGCGGTTACCAAGTTAGACAGTTCATTGGTGGGCATTCTAAACTCCCTTGTGCCTCTCTTTACCATTATTATTGGGGCTGTTTTTTTTAAAATGTCGCCCAAAAAGCTTCAATTCCTAGGTATTTTCATCGGACTTCTAGGTGCCGTTTGGCTTCTTGCTCCATGGCAGTCAGATATTGCCCCTGAAAATTTAATGTATGGCTTGTTTCCCATCATAGCAACCATACAGTATGCTATAAGCATTAACATTATTAGTCATAAGCTTACGCATCTGAGTTCAAATGCCATTACTCTGAAGAGCTTTTTGAGTCTTCTCCTTCCGGCAGTTGTATTGCTATTTGGATTCACAGACTTTGTCTATGTGCTTACTAACGTAGAAACGGCCATGTCTAGCCTAGGCTATATTGCCGTTTTGGGAGCAGTTGGGTCTTCCATTGCAGTAGTGCTATTCAATATGTTGATCAAATCAACCTCTGCACTTTTTGCTTCTAGCATTACCTATTGTGTGCCAATAGTTGCGGCTGCCTGGGGATTCTTAGATGGAGAGCAAATAGGGCTTCGCCATCTCGTGGGAATAGCATTTATCCTTCTTGGCGTTTATCTGGTAAATGCCAAGAAGGAAGTGCGCTTTTTTAGAGCGTTTAGAGTGCGATAAGGCTATTTTGTTCTGCCCCAATTCCGCTAGACACCTGCTCTGCTTCCTCTTCGAGCATCCAGGTTTTTCCGTCTACTAAATATTTAAAGGCGTACTTTTTCTCCGTTTCTAAGTCGAGTGCAATCTTGTGTTTTCCATTTTTCATTTTATTCATTGGATGGGATGTTTGATTCCATTCGTTGAATTCTCCTAAAAGAAAAATTTGATCTGCCTCTGGGTTAAGAACTTCAAAAGTTACTTTACAAACGGGCTTCGACTTTAAGAACTGCTTTTTAATGGCCATTGTTTCAATTTTACGGCGGCAAAATTACTCACTTTTGTGTTAATTAATTGTTGTCATTCAGTGATATAATGTGCTTGGCTGTAAGTTGGTCTAGATCTAAATCTATAAAGTGAAGCGCATCTATGCGCAAACTATCGTCTATGCCTCGGTAAAAGGGATCGAAATTAGAAATAGGCTCTACCCAACGGTAGGTTTCACTTTCAAATGCCGAAGTGTTTCCAGTGAAATTATGAAGGTATAAGCGCAACTTTCCCTCTTTCATTATTCCTTCTTTTTTAGAAATGGAGATCTCTTCAGAATTCCAATGGATTTGGCGCTTAGAAAAGGCTCCTTCTAAGGCATGTGCATATCCATCTCCTTCATCTTTGTACCGAATCGCTTTTCCCTCCGCTCCCAAATAGATGTGCCATTCTTCTCTATCTGGCACTTCTGTGGTGTGTTGAATGAGACTCTGGGCGGGAATAAATCCACCTAATCTCTGAAAAACGGGCAAGCGATTGGCTGAAAGCTCACGGATATACTCTTTTCCGCCCTCTAGTAATTCATCTGTAAATAGATCAACCCATTGTCCTTCAGGTAAATATATTTTCACAAGCCCAGAGTGCTGAGCAACGGGACAAATAAGTAGGCTAGAGCCAAGCAAGAACTGATTCTCATATGCTCGTCCCATTGCCAAATCGTCGTTGGGGTATTCTAAGAAAAGAGGCCTCATTGGAGGTAGACCATGGTGTTGATGCTCTTCAAATAGCGTATAGATCAAAGGAAGTATGCGATATCTTAGGTTTATGTAGTTCCTGCAGATTTCTTCGGTTTCTTCTCCAAAACTCCAGGGTTCAGAATCGGCAGAATTTACCATAGTATGGCCTCTGAAAAGCGGCTGAAAGGCACCCACTTGAATCCATCTACTGAAGAGCCAATTCCAAGATTCTCCAATAAATCCACCAATATCGGTTCCCACAAAAGGCATCCCACTAATTCCCATGGCCGACATCATTCTACAACTTAGAAGAAGTTGTCCGGGTCCTGAGCTATTGTCTCCAGTCCAAATGGCTGCATGTCTTTGAATGCCAGCAAATCCTGCGCGGGTTAGTACAAACGGACGCTTGAATTTCTTTTCAGAAAGGCCATTGAAAGTGGCTTCTGCCATCCAACCTCCATAGGCGTTGTGCAAATCTGCATGTCCAAAGCTTTTGCCATTGGTATCAAATCGAACATCGTCTGGAAAGTGCTTGCCCCAAACTGCTGGCTCGTTCATATCATTCCAGAGTCCGTCGATTCCGCCTTTGGCAAAGTCTTCCACTTTTTCAGCCCACCAAGAACGGGTTTCGGGCCGACTGAAATCTGGGAAATGGCACACGCCTGGCCAGGCTTCCCCAGTGTACAATTCTCCATCGGGATATTTGAGTAAATGCCCTAATTTCTGCGCTTCTTCGTCTATTTCAAATCCTTCTTCCACCTTTAATCCAGGGTCTAAGATGGCAACCGTTTTAAAGCCTTTGTCGTGTAGTTTTCTCAAGAGTGTATGTGGCTCTGGAAACTTCTCCTTATCCCATGTAAACACCTTGTATTCATCCATATAGTGTATGTCGAAGTACAATACATCACACGGAATTTTCTTCTTTCGAAAGGTATCTGCCAGTATTTCAAATTCTTCGGCTGGATAGTAGCTGTAGCGGCATTGTTGGTAGCCCAAAGACCATAGAGGAGGAAGCGGACTTCTTCCCGTAAGCAGGGTATAGGCGCTCACAATTTCAGCTGGATGGGTTCCTCCAAAGAAATAGAGATCTAAATTTCCCGAATCGCTTTTGGCAAAGGAATAGCGATGATTGGAAGCCCCGAAATTGAAATGGGTTCGGGCAGGATTGTCTAGAAAGACGCCATACCAAGCACCTTCATTTTCACCTAAATAAAAGGGCACACTGGTGTACAAAGGATCGTCTTCTTCGTGGTAGGCAAACTTATCTGTATTCCAATTTTGATATTGAATACCCCGCTTGTTCAACGGACCCGTTTTCTCTCCTAAACCAAAGAAGCGCTCGTTTTCACGCAGTGCAAAGCGTGCCGTGCTGACGGTACCTTCGCAGCTAAATCCTAGACTGTCAGAAAGTAAGCTCACTTGCCCTGCTTGATTTATCAATTGAATGCATCCATCCTTCTTTGAGATGCTCAGAGTATTGGCGCCAAAAGTGAAGACTAGCTCTGTATTGCTCTCCTTGTATTTTGGCAACGTAAAGAATTTGTTCTCTACGGCAGAAGTGCTTGCGCCAGCATCAATACTATTGAATTGTAGGTTGAAATGAATGGCGCCACTGCTGTGCTCTGCAATGGAAAGTGTAGCAGTATTGGCAGATACAACTACATGATTTTCAATATTTTGAATTTTGGAAACACTTCCAAACGGAATAATCTTAGGCATGCTTTTAGGATAAGCCGCCAAGATACTACAGCTAAGATTAGGAAGCTATGAATTCTATGAGATCTTGAAGTTCTTTCAATGAACTGGCTTGGCTTGGCTCTTTTTCTATTAACCAGCGATCTATGCGTATTTCGTGCAGTACAAGCCCTGATTTATGCCTTGTGGAGGAAAGTATTTTTGAAAACTTCAATTCGAAAACAAGTTTCGGTACAATGCTCCGTACCGGTCCAAAGCGCTCTTGAATATTGTCTTTTACAAAGAGATCAATGGCCTTCATTTCTTCCTTAGCTAAATTGAGTTGCCCTTTGCCTATGGGAACCAAAACACCTTCGTCCCAGACCGAAAAGCTGAACTCTGTAAACTGTCCAAATCGGTTTTTAACGGCATAGCTGAGAATGGCTGAAATACTGTAATTCGGATTGAGCCAAACGCCCAATTCTTCTCTTTTACCTGAAGCAGATATAGACTGTATGCGCAGTCCTGTGGAATGTAAACTTTGAGCATACGCTTGGTATTCTGTTGCCTGACTCCATGTTTCAAAGCGCTTGGGTTCAATCCATTCTGTAGATGGAAGCTCTGCAGTGGCCAAATATTTTCTTAGCTGTTCTCTCTTTTTTATTTCGGGCCAATCGCTCACCGCTTCGCCTTCCCATTCTACTAAGTCATAGATCTGCAATACTACAGGACAATCCCGTTGAGCTGCTTTGTTCGATTTTTTCAAAAGGATTCGCCTTTCCAATGCACTTTTTTCCAAAATCTCCTCTCCCTGAACTATCAACTCTCCTTCAATGGAAAATGAAAAAGGCAACCGACTTGAAAACGAATCAAATTCAGGAAAAATAGGCGACAGAAAATCGCCATTCTCAGACCAGAGGAAGGATTTTCCTTCACACACTATCATTTGTACGCGAATGCCTTGGCCAACAGCTCTAAATTCTAGATCTTGAACAGAAAGAGAATTCCGAATAGATGGTTGAAGTATGGGGTACTCTTTAAAAGGAGGATAGTTAGAAAGCACAGCCTCTGGAAAGGCCTGCTTAAAAAGACGGTCTAGGCTGATCTCCAGAGGACTCCAACGCATGCTCAATCTATAGGCTATTTCTGCCTCGGATTGCCCGTAAACATCAGATAGTGCTTGAATGAACAATCGCCGATCTACTTTTATTGAATTGGAAGCCGTCATCCATTTATTGAGTAGATAGCGCTCAGAAAAGTCTAATTCCATCCAAGCCAATAGAACGGATTCTTTTATTTCTTCTTCTTCTGCCGACTTTAAACGCAGCACAAAATGCATCCAATCGCTCAAGCTTTGGTTGGATGTTGATTTAGATGGAGGAAGGATGCGAGCCAAGGTTTCAGCCGTATCTCCAATTACCAAATGACATTCTCTATACAGCCAATCAGGCAGGGCAGAAAATTCTAAAGCCCAGATTACCAGCTTTTGCGTGTTGACACAACGCTTGGGCTTATGTCCGTTTAAAAGAAAAATGGCCCAAATGGCATCGTTTGGATGGGCAACAGCGAGGTATTCTTTAATGGCATTTATCTGGAAATTAGATTGCTGCGATTGCTCTATTCGGTGAAATAAGTGAACAAATGGATTCATGGCAGAAAACCTATTTGTTTCTTTTGTCTAGCGTAAGCTGGGCTAAAGTTCGGATGCTTTCAAAAGAATCATCGTCCACCATTTTTTCAACGGCATCCTTCACTTTTGTCCAGCCTGCGGCATCCAAGCTTTCGCAAGAACGCAGAGATAAAATTCGAATTTCAGACCAATCGTCGTCTAAGCCAATGGAAACGATGGTAGAGAGTAAACGCAGATTCTTGGTTTGCAGCAATCCTACCATGGCCTCATACCTTCCAACCTGGTCTTTGGCCAAATTTAGTTGAGTTAAGAGTTGAACATCACTCTTGCTTTCAATCCATTGGATGGGCAACTTTCGCGAAGGATCTACTCGAATAAGCTCCACATCCTCGTTTAATAGAAACATAAACTGACCGTTTTCACCTTGCAGTGGAAAATCAATGAGCTCTTGCTTCTTTTTGGTGTAAATCTCGATCTGACTAATGCATTTTGCATAAGGAGTGCGGAGCTGCTGAGTAAGGATGTAAAATCGTCCGGCTTCTTTCTCATGCCTGTAGCTTACGGCCACTTTTGGTGCACTTCCTCCTGAAAAGAGCTGCTGCCAGATATGTATTTCAAGACTATCGAGCTTTTCAAACCAGTGTTTTTCAGCCTCAGATTGCAATGAAAGACAGAAGAAAGTTGTGCGATCAACAGGCTTTAAATACTGTAAAAAGAGCCAGCGGGCCTCCAAGCCCATATTTAATGAGTCGGTTTTATTCTGAGCTGGATTCAGTGAGAAATAGAAATTGGAAGCCTGTAATTTTTCGAGATCATAGGATTTGTTCTTGGGCTGAGTATACCAACGAAGAAAAGCATCCTTCCAAATGCCCAGAGGTTTAGCTCTCCAATGAAGGTATTTTAACTTTAGCGTTTCAGCATCGAATGTATTTCTGAGAAACCCACTTTCAATGGAGTCTATTTCCGCATCTCGAAGCATTCCTAGAAAGGAGCTTGAATCTACCAAAGGCGGTAGACAATCAGCCAATTCAGTGCTGAACTCACTCTGAACAGCCAACAATTCCAATCGCTTTTTAGAATTATCAATGTTTTGAACTTCAATTAATTGACGTTCTTCTTTTTGTTTTTCAGCCTTTCTGCCTTGTCCAACCCATAACTTCAAAGAAGAAACAGAAGTTGCTAAGCTGTTTTCAAAAAAGTAGGTATTGGTACCAGATTCTGATTCTACTTGAAAGTCTACTTTTTCATTGTATTGAAAGAAGGCCTTTTTATCGAGACTGAGTATAAGCTTAATAGGGCAGTTTGCCTTTGAATAAATAGGAACCGGAAGAAGCGCTTGGGCCACTCCGAATTCGATTCCATCTTTGAGAAGAGATGAAATTTTTTCGGAGGTTTTGTATTCAAAAAAAAGCACCAGGCGATCGTACGAGCTTGGCAGAGCGTAAAAGGCCGACGGACCTTCTTGAGGGGGAACGACAGATTTGAGATTTTTGCGGTAAATAAAAGCCTTCGTTATCGAGCAAGCCTGAGTATTAACATAATGATTTCCAGATTCTAGCCCAAGAAATTCAATTCTTCCAACCAAGGCATCTTTGCTCTTTTCAAAATCAATGTACACATGTACCTCCTTAGGCTGAGCGCTCAGGCAGTGCGCAATAAGAAAAAAAAGAAAGGCAAAAATGGACTGCATGGGGGCAAATATACATTGGCAAAAAGGCCACTATTTCAGAAAGTCTTCTTTGGCTAAACATTTACCAGTTCTTTGAACTTTATTCAAGAGAAAGCCGTCTATTTTTGCACGGCATCTAAACCAATAGTATGGATCTACTTATTCAAGTATCTCAATTTATTCTGAGCCTTTCATTATTAATTGTTCTTCACGAGCTAGGACACTTCATTCCGGCAAGGATTTTTAAAACCCGAGTTGAGAAATTTTACCTCTTTTTCGATCCATATTTTTCCTTAGTTAAGAAAAAAATTGGCGATACAGAGTACGGCATTGGTTGGCTTCCTTTAGGCGGATATGTGAAAATTGCGGGAATGGTAGACGAATCTATGGATACCGAGCAATTAAAGGGCGAGCCTCAGCCTTGGGAGTTTAGAGCCAAGCCAGCATGGCAGCGTTTGATTATCATGTTGGGAGGTGTTACGGTAAACGTGATTTTGGCCTTTGTTATTTATGCAGGAATGTTGGCCTATTATGGGGAAGCCTATATCGCAAACAAGGATGTAAAATATGGGGTTTCCGTTTCGGATGCGGCATGGGGAATGGGTTTTAGAAATGGAGATAAAGTACTGAGCGTTAATGGTAAGGAAATAGAGAATTTTGGCGAAATCCCACTGGAAGTAGTCTTAAATCAAGAAGGAACCGTTGTTGTTGAAAGACAAGGAAAATCGGTGGACTTGCAGTTTGGTGAAGAAGATGTGAAGTCGGTAATTCAGAGCAAAGGCCAATTTATTAATCCGCGTTTTCCTTATGTAGTCGGAAGCTTTACTGACTCTTCTACGGCTGCCATAGGAGGCATGCAAATCAAAGACAGTCTGGTAAGCCTAAATGGCAAGCCGATGTTCTATTTCGATGAGTTCTACGATTCTATACCAAAATATGCAGGTAGTACTGTAGAGTTTGGAGTAATGAGAGAGGGTAAACTTATAGCTTTACAGGTGGAAGTGCCTATGCACGGAAAGGTTGGCGTAATGCCATCTGGTGCAGGAGATTACCTTAAAGTATCTACGCGTGAATACACTTTCTTTGAATCTATTCCAGCCGGTGTAGCAAAATCAGCGAAAGTATTAACCGACTACATCCGCCAATTTAAAATAATCTTAAATCCGAAAACAGAAGCCTACAAAGAGGTAGGTGGATTTATCATGATTGCCAATCAGTTTGATACGGTTTGGAACTGGCAGAGGTTTTGGGGTTTCACGGCTTTTCTGAGCATTATGCTTGCATTCTTGAATATTCTTCCCATTCCGGCATTGGATGGAGGCCATGTGGTCTTTACCATTTGGGAAATGATTTCTGGCAAACCCGCTCCTCAAAAGGTCTTGGAATATGCACAAATGCTTGGATTTATACTACTTCTAGGCTTGGTGCTTTTGGTGAATGGAAACGACATTCTCAAGCTTATTTTTAATTGAATGTAAAGGCTTGGATAGAAGATATTGATCAATCTTTACGATTGGTAAGCAATGCAGAATTGGCAGAAGGAATGGCTGCCTATATGAAAGGTCACTTTAGTTATTTAGGAATAAAAAAGCCCCTTCGGGCAGAAAAAACAGCCACTCAAATTCGCTCTTTTGAGGGCAGTATTGATGATTTATTCGAAGCGGTATTTCTGCTTTGGGAGTTGGAGGAGCGCGAATTTCAGTACGTAGCGATGGATCTTCTAGAGCGCTATAAACGATTACTTAAACCAGAACACCTTCCCCATTTAAAATCACTTATTGTCTCTAAAAGTTGGTGGGATACCGTAGATAAAGTATCGTGCAATTTGGTTGGATTTCTCATTTTTAAAAACCCAGGATTAAGAGGTGAGGTTTTTTTATGGGGAGAAGAAGAAAATCTATGGCTTCAGCGTTGCTCTATTATTTTTCAACTCACTTTCAAATTAAATACAGATTTAGACTTGTTGAGTGCAGCCATTGAGCGTCATGTAAGGAGCAAAGAATTCTTTTTACAGAAGGCCATTGGCTGGTCTCTGAGGCAGTATGCCAGAACAGATGCTAAATGGGTGTTTGATTATGTAGAGCGAACGCATTTGGCACCACTTAGTAAGCGCGAAGCGCTAAAGCACCTCCTACTAAGGCGCTAACCCAAAGCGACATCTAAGATCATCATTACTAGAAATCCACCAATAAAGCCAAGGGTAGAGATATCTGTGTATTTATCGCGTTGACTTTCAGGCACAACTTCTTCAATCACAACATAGATCATGGCGCCAGCGGCAAAGGCTAGGGCGTAGGGCAAAAGCGGTTGCATATACATTACCGCAAGAGCTCCTATAACTCCTGCAACAGGTTCAACAATAGCAGAGAGCTGACCGAACCAGAAGGCCCGAAAGGGTTTTACCCCATTTCTTCTCAGGGGCATGCTAACGGCCAATCCTTCGGGAAAGTTTTGCAGTCCAATTCCAATTGCCAAGGCTAGAGCGGCCCCAAGCTCAGCTCCTTCAACGCCGCTGGCGTAGGCGCCAAAGGCCACACCTACAGCTAGTCCTTCTGGAATATTGTGAAGAGTAATGGCCAATACGAGCAAGGTTGTTTTATGCCAATTTGTTTCGGGGCCTTCGGTTTCAGATTTGGAAAAATTTATATGAAGGTGAGGTACAAATCGATCCAGTGCAAATAAGAACAGCGCACCACATGCAAATCCAATGGCAGGTGGAAGCCAAGGAATCATTCCTTGCGATTCACTCATTTCAATGGAAGGCGCGAGTAAAGACCAATAGGAGGCGGCAATCATTACACCGCCCGTAAAACCAAGCATTCCATCCAACCACTTTCTACTCATTCCCTTAAAAAAGAAAACAAGAGAAGCGCCTAAAGCAGTGACCAACCAAGTAAAGGTTGTTGCCATAAGCGCTTGGCTAACTCCAGATTGATTTATAAACCATTCTCCTAAAACCTTTTCCGCATTCATTTAAGAGGGTTCTTTTTCACCTAATTCTATTTCTTCTTCACTCAGAATATCTCCCAGTCTAGATAAGATACTCAACTTCCCTCCGTAGGCGTTTTGTAAATTCTTTGCGGTAAAAACCTCCGCCTTCGGGCCACTCGCAATGAGCCTAGTGCGCAAGAGTACTACCCAATCGAAGGTTGAGTAGGCAGTTTGTAAATCGTGATGAACGATAATTACCGTTTTGCCTTCATCTCTCATTTCTGCCAATAATTTCAAGATGGCGTCTTCAGTGGCAGCGTCTACACCCACAAAAGGTTCGTCCATAAGGTAGATGTCGGCCTGTTGTGCCAAAGCTCTAGCTATAAATACCCTTTGCTGCTGCCCCCCAGAGAGCTGGGCAATTTGTCTTTTAGCTAAGTCGGTTAAGCCTACTTTTTCAATGGCTTCATTGGCTATTCGGTGGTCTTCTTTGCTAAGGCGTTTAAATAGATTGTCTTTGCGATATCGGCCCATTAGAACAACATCGCGCACATTGGCGGGGAAATCCCAATCAACCGATTCGCGCTGAGGTACATAACTCAACCTTCCACGAATTTCTTTAATGGGCTTGCCAAAAAAACGCACGCTCCCGCTATCGAGTGGGAGTAGACCCATAATGGACTTTAACAAGGTGGTTTTTCCAGATCCATTCGGACCAATGATTCCTATAATTTGTCCGGCTGGCAATGAGAGTTTAATGTCCCACAACACGGGTTTATGGTGGTAGCTTACCATTAGGTTGTCTACCTCAATAGCATTTTCAGTTGCAGATATATTAGACTTTACTTCCATGCTTCAAAGGTAGGCTGCCTGCCTCTCTGTAGATTTTATTTTCTTCCAAGTTTTATATGAAGAGACCGAATTATTCAATCGTCTGAAGAATTATTTGGAGCAATGCAATTAATGATCATTTTTGTAGAGACAAATATATAAAGTTAGACGATGCTAACACTATAGTATGGAATTAAGTATTGCAGAAGAGAATTATCTGAAGGCCTTGTTTCACCTCACCATTGAGCAAAAGAACAGTAAGGCGGGAACCAATCAATTGGCTGAGTATCTAGGTGTTTCACCCGCCTCTGCAAATGCCATGCTTAAACGATTGCGCGAGAAAGAGTTAGTGAAGTATGAGCGTTATGGAAAACTCGAGCTCAGTGCAAGTGGTTCCAAAATAGCCATTGATATGATTCGAAGGCACCGCCTTTGGGAGAGCTTTCTGTATACGCACCTCAATTTTGGATGGGATGAGATTCATGAAGTAGCAGAACAGCTAGAGCACATTCATTCGGCTAAGCTGATCTCTCAGTTGGAGTCTTTTTTGGGGTTTCCTGAATACGATCCACATGGAGATGCCATTCCCAAGGCAGATGGAAAGTATAAACCCGCCATAAAGAAAACCTTGGCTTCTATGCCTTTGGGATCGAAGGTGCGCATAGTGGCCGTGAAGGATAGTTCGGTAGCCTTTTTGCGCTATTTGAATTCATTAGGCTTAATGTTGAGCAGCGAAATAGAGCTCAAAGAAAGAAGAGAGTTCGATCAGTCTATCCAAATTCGATACGAAGGCAAAGAGGTAAACGTTTCGCAGAAATTTGCTGAAAACGTCTACGTCAGTGGCTAAGCTGCTATGATCTTTCTGAGTGCTTATTCGTCGTAGCTAATGACTACTTTTTCACTTCTCGGATGACTCTGACAAGTTAAAACATAGCCTTCTTCTACCTCTTCTTCTTCCAAGGCGTAGTTCATATCCATTTCTACTTCGCCCTCTAAAACCTTGGCTCTGCAGGTGCAACAAACCGCTCCTTTGCACGCAAAAGGAACATCGGCTCCAGCATCCAATGCGGCATCTAGAATAGATTTTCCATTGGCGTCTATTTCAAAATGGGTTTCCTCTGTATCGAGAACAACGGTTACTTTTGAAAGCATACCTGCTGCCTTCATAGGAGCGCCTTTGGTAATGTCTTTTTGCTTGCCTCCAACCGTTGTAAAGAGTTCAAACAAAATGTTCTTTTTATCTACCCCTAAGTCTGTTAAGGTTTCGCTCACCTCTTCTATCATGCCTACGGGTCCGCACAAATAGAAGGTATTCACTTTTAGTGGCTCGAAGAAAGATTTGGCAAAATGACGGCATTTCTCCCCGTCAATTCTTCCCTTTAACCAATCGGTTCCCTGATCTTCACGGCTAAGGATGTAATGTACCTCCAAACGTCCCATGAATTCATTTTTCAAGTCTTCTAATTGCTCTTTAAAGATCACAGAACTGTTGTTCTTATTGCCATAAAACAGCGTAAATCTGCTGGTACTTTCTACCTCAAGGGTAGTACGGATGATGCTCAATATTGGCGTAATTCCGGAGCCAGAGGCGAAGGCTACATACAAATGAGAATGATCTTCTGATAAGGCTCGGTAAAAATTGCCTTCAGGGGTCATTACTTCCAATTGTTCGCCCTTTTTAAGCTCCTCATTGGCATAGGTTGAGAACACTCCATGCGGCACTTTTTTGATCGCCACACGCAATTCTCCGTCCAAAGGACTGCTGCAAATGGAATAAGAACGACGAATTTCTTCTCCGTTTATTCTATTTCGAAGCGTTACATACTGTCCTTGAACAAAGCGGTAATCCTCTTTTAGTGACTTTGGAACATCAAAAGCAACCGATACACAGTCTGCTGTTTCATGACGTATGTCTATCACTGTCAGAGCATTAAAGCTTGCTCTTCTCCGGTTTGTGTCGGTCTTGGCAAGGGAGTCTTTGCGTTCTTTACGCTTGAAAAAGTTGAGCATGGGGGTAAATAATTCTGATTTGCAAATTAATTCAAGAACACAATCTATTTCAAAACGTTTATGATTGCAGATTAAATTTGTGAAATATCCAAGATTTATAGCCATGGGAGAAGTACAACTCGAAAAGAGATTTCAAGATTATCTAGACGGTGAGAATAAAATTGAACCGAAAGATTGGATGCCGGATGCATATAGGAAAACCTTAATCCGACAAATTAGCCAGCATGCACACAGCGAAGTGGTGGGTATGTTGCCTGAAGCAAACTGGATTAGCCGCGCGCCTTCTTTGCGAAGAAAGGTGGCATTGCTGGCCAAAGTGCAAGACGAAGCAGGGCATGGACTGTATTTGTATTCTGCTGCTGAGACATTGGGCATTGACCGTTCTGAATTAGTAGACGATTTGCTTTCAGGCAAGGCGAAGTATTCATCCATCTTTAATTATCCAACTGTTTCTTGGGCCGACATGGGCGCCATTGGATGGTTGGTAGATGGAGCCGCCATTGCCAATCAGGTTATGCTTTGCAGAACTTCATATGGTCCGTATGCGAGAGCTATGGTGCGTATTTGCAAGGAAGAAAGCTTCCACCAACGCCAGGGCTATGAGATTATGTTGAGCTTGGCAAATGGCACGGCAGAACAAAAGCAAATGGCACAAGATGCTTTGAATAGATGGTGGTGGCCTTCGCTTATGATGTTTGGCCCTACAGACGATCTTTCCCCCAACTCTGCACAGAGCATGAAGTGGAAAATCAAGCGCAAATCAAATGATGAGCTGCGTCAAGAGTTTATTGACAAAACGGTTCCACAGGCAGAATTCCTTGGCTTAACGGTTCCAGACAAGGACTTAAAGTGGAACGAGGAAAAGCAGGGCTACGATTATGGCGAGATAGATTGGGAAGAATTCTACAACGTGGTTAAGGGAAATGGACCGTGCAATAAGCAGAGACTTGCCGATAGGGTAAAAGCACATGAAGCCGGTGCTTGGGTTCGTGAGGCCGCCAATGCCTATGCTGCCAAAGAAGCCAAAAGAAAAGCTGATAAAGGTCAAGCTGCGTAAGGAGCGATTTTCGTTAATTGCACCCACCAAACCCCCGAACCTATGGATAAGCCAAATGATAACTGGAAAATATGGGAAGTATTTATCCGCAGTAAAAACGGATTGAGCCATAAACACGTTGGAAGCTTGCATGCTCCCGATGCAGACATGGCAATAAAAAATGCCCGCGATGTATACACTAGACGAAGCGAAGGCATTAGCATTTGGGTAGTGCCTTCAGAGGCCGTTACCGCCAGCAGTCCCGATGAAAAAGAACCTTTGTTTACACCAGCAGATGATAAGGTATACCGCCATCCAACCTTCTACGAGATTCCTTCCGAAATAGGCCATATGTAGGTCTTAATCCCCCCTTATGAATTTAGATTTAAAAAACTACACGCTCTTTTTAGCCGACAATGCCCTTATTTTAGGGCAACGCTTGGGTGAGTGGTGTGGACACGGTCCTGTTTTAGAACAGGATATTGCGCTCACCAATATTTCTTTAGACCACTTAGGCCAATCGAGAATGCTGCTACAATATGCCGCTAAGCAGGTAGGCAATGGAGCAACCGAAGACAGTCTGGCTTTTTTTAGAAACGAAGGCGAGTTCAGAAATCTTCTGATTACCGAATTGCCCAATAACGATTGGGCCTACACCTTGGCTAAGCATTTTCTGTTCGATACTTTTAACTTCTTCCAATACGAGTTCTTGATGAATAGCAAGGATGAAACCATCCAAGCCATTGCCAGAAAGGCCATTAAGGAAATTGCCTATCATGCACAATTCTCCGCAGAGTGGATTATTCGCATGGGAGATGGAACGGAAGAAAGTCATCAAAGGGTGCAGAATGCCATAGACGAACTCTGGATGTATACCGGAGAAATGTTTGTTGCAGATTCTTCGAGTGAGGCCATGACAAAAGCAGCTGTGGCTCCTGACTATGCGCTTTTAAAGGAACAATGGCAAGAGAAGGTATCTCAGGTTTTAGAAATAGCTACTCTCGTAAAACCAGAAGAAGGCTGGATGCAAAAAGGCGGAAGAGAAGGAAAGCATACGGAGCATATGGGTTATATACTTGCCGAAATGCAACATCTACCCAGAACCTATCCAACGGCAAAGTGGTAATCAGAAGATTCAATGAATGCAAGTACTAAATCTTGAAAGCGCCAATCGCACTTTAGAGCAAGTTAGCGATCCTGAGATTCCCGTTCTCACCATTGCCGACTTAGGCATCATTCGAGATGTGAAAACCGAAGGAAGATGGGTTGAGGTTACCATTACTCCAACCTACTCAGGCTGTCCGGCCATGGATACCATTGAGGCTGATATCCGTACTGCCTTAAAGGAAGCGGGCTGGGATGAGGTGAAGGTAAAAACCGTATTGGATCCACCCTGGACTACCGATTGGATGTCGATAGACGGAAGAAGAAAACTAGAAGAATACGGCATTGCCGCACCCATGGATGGTACGGCAGATAAAAGAATTCTCTTTGGAAAAGCAGTGGAGGTTCGCTGCCCTAGATGTAAATCAATTCACACTCAGAGGATTAGTCAGTTCGGGTCTACCCCATGCAAGGCGCTGTATCAATGTTCTAGTTGTTTAGAGCCTTTTGATTACTTTAAGTGCATCTAAGCACTTAATTTAGTTCTATGAGTTCACTACTAATTACCGAGCGCTCTGGTGGAGTGCTTAGCCTTCGTTTTAATAGACCCGATAAGTTCAACAGCTTCGTTCGTGAAATGGCTTTGGCCCTTCAAGATGCCTTAGATGAGGCCAGAGACAATGCCGAAATCCGTGCCGTGCGCATCATTGGTTCTGGAAAGGCTTTTTGTGCGGGTCAAGATCTTGTGGAGGCTACAGC
>CALCFH010000035.1 GCA_937900215.1 uncultured Cryomorphaceae bacterium | reverse complement strand
GTGGATTCAATCCGTAACCAAACGCACCCTCATCGTCTGCATCTCCATTGTAGCAATAACCTAATCCTCTAGGAATATCACATCCAATAATATCGTCATTGGCATTTCCCAAATCTGGGTCGAACCAAGTTGAAAAATAAGTGTCTGTTAATCTAAATGTAGACTTATTCAATATTCTATAGTTATTGAAGGTCATACTATTGATCTCATCGTTGGTAGAGAAGGCGAATGCCTGTGCACGTATTTCAAAACCTAGAGCACCTGCCTGTGTTTCAGTATGTACGTTTCCTCTATCATTATAAACCCACCAGATCGTCTGGTCGCCATAAATCAAATCCACTTCTTTCTTTCTACAATCGAATGATTTGTCTAGGTCGTAAGCGGGATAATCTACATTGGGATCATACACTTGGTCGCCATCGCGATCTATAAAAGGTGCTAACTGATAAGGCAATTCTGCTTCTGCTCCATTTCCTGGCCATTGAATAATGGATTGAGGAATACTGTATCCTGGAAAAGTTACATTCTCATCGCAATTTGGGTCATCCTTACACAAAAGAAAGGCCCTATGCTCTTCCACATCTGATCTAAGAATCAGCCAATGTCTATCGTATTTGTCGCAAATAGCCTTTTCTGTACTGGCTGTTCCATCGTTCGATAGAGGGCCTGTCCAGAAATCATTTCCTTTCTGACGGTAGGTCATGGCAGCCAATTTCAGCTGATTTCCTTCATCAACGCCTCCCAGCCAAAGAGCACCCGCAAACATGGAGTGCTTGTTCTCTCCTTTTGGAATCTCGTAACGCGCCTGGTTTAAGTCCCACCACATGTCACCTCCACCCAGAATAGTAGCACGCACATTATTGATATTCAAATCACTTTGCGCCGTGGCAGGAGAACATAGCTCAGCCATGGCCTTCATTCCAGAAGAATTCAGATTTGTTTTGCCACTCACTGGTGGCTCTTTTGCGCCCAATTGGGCCGCGAGTAATACGCAAGAAAGTAAAATGGAGTACCTCATAATTATTGTGTAGAAAGTTATTGGCCTGAATTAAAAATTAACCATGATTCCAAGACGTGTTCTTCTTGGCAAGCTGAAGTTGAATGGATTCACCACTGCCACGTTGTATAAATCTATGAATGACTGGCTGCTGATTTGCGACTCAATTACGTTTTGTGCTTGAGCGGATGTTAAGTATCCATCGTCGTCTGCACTTCCAGAGTATGGATATACATTTAAGATGTTACGTGTATCTAACAAATTCTGTACTTGAATGTATACTTCCATTCCAAGTGATTTGTTCTTGTCTTTTCCGTATTTCACATCCCACTGCTTATTCAAACGCATGTCTATTCTGAACTGCCATGGCAAGCGAGAGCCGTTGATCTGACCATCCAATAAAACGCTGCTTGAAGCTGCAGTTAAGGAGGTGGCTTGAACTCTTCTTGAATAAGGCGTTCCTGAGAAGGTATTGAATACCATGTTTAAACCTGTTCTCTCGAACACCTTCTTATCCCACCATACTGGACCATTGTAGGCCGCTCCTTTTCCGTAACGGTAGTCGAAGTTCATTACAATTACGTGCCTTGAATCATAATCTAGAGGCAAGATGTAGCGAAGGTTTGGCTGACCAGAACGTGCAATGTTTACCCCTGAGTTAGGACCAGAACCAGAACCTTGAGCAAACTGCAAGGTGTACTGGGCATTGATGCTTACGTTATTGGTTCTTCTCATCTCATAAGAAAGAGACAATCCTTTTACCGTACCAAAATCTTGGTTGCTGTAGGTTACATAGGTAATCGGATAGGCTTCGTTCAAAGAAACGGTTTGTAGCATATCGCGCATCTCACGATAGAAGGCCGAGATGGTTAAACTAGAGCTCTGGTTCAATTTCTGTTGGAAACCCAATTCGTATTCAGTGGTTTTCTGTGGAAGCAAATTCGGATTGCTCAATACGCCAGAGTTATTTTGAACCTGTAACTGTAGTAAATCCAATAGATCTAATCTTGATAGTCCAGCATCTGGACGCTGAACCAATACATCATAGTGAGCCAAGAACAATGCATCTTCATTGATTGGGAAGTTGAAAGAGATACGTGGCATTACATTGATCTGAGGTGTATAGTCTACGAAAGATTCCGCGCTCAAAGTCTGACTCTCGGAGTCTGCACTGAACAAATAGGGCTTAATACCTCCTGAGGCATCTGCAATACGCTTTGGATTTGCCTGTGGACTTCCGTCTGGGTTATACCAATTTCCTCCGCTTCTGAATCCTGTTATTTCACTCGGATTGGCAATGTCGTTTACGTATACAACATAGTCGTCTCCAATGCTATTGGGTATTTCCACATTTTGAAGTGGAGTTCCTCCTAAATCACTCACAGTGCGAGCGGGATACAACAGATATGGATCTTGTAATACTGGTTGGTTGGCATCGTAGCGATCTACACGCACACCTACTTGAAAATACAAATCTTCAATAGAGAACTGATCTTGAATGTAACCCGCTATATAAATTGGCTCAAAAGGAGCAATTTCTCTTGTTAAGTTTCCATCCGCATCGCGCTTGTTGAAGAAGTCGTTCAAGCTAGGCTTATTGTTCAATAGGTTGCCTTGGTAATCGTAACCAAAATAGCTTACGTACTGCGTACCACCCAAGTTAATCAGCTCATCTGCTGAGAACATATCCAATGAGAAGAAACTCGGATCGTAGCTGTTTATATCCAACCAATCCAATCCGTTTGGATCTAGACCCAATTTCTCACGGACTTTCCTATCAAAAGTTCTTGGCTTAGTTGCATCAAATAAGCGGGTGTAGTTGATGGTATCTTGGAATACTCCGAAGGCATCATACACCGGCATTGGATTGCTAAAGTCTAATTCGCGGATGTGATCGTTTTGCAATAAGAACATCTGACTCCATAGACCTTGTGGTGCTAAACCGTATGAACGGTCTACTCTCTGCTCAAATTCAAATCCAACTATAATGGAGTGATCCTTTATATCAAAGGTTGAACTGGCAGTTACACGAAACTGAGAGCTCTGAGATTCATTATAACCTGAAGTTACAGCGCCCACATTACCCCATAAACCGTTGTAAATACTGTTTGGGTTGTCTCCGTTGATTAGAGCGTTACCCTGGCGAAGGAAATCGCGACTGGCGGTTGAACCTTGAATCAATCCTTGGTCTAAGAAATCATAGAAAGATTGGGTATAGTTAGAAAGAATCGGATTGTATTCAGATGGTTGAAAATACACAGCAGTATCTAAATACAGAATGTGTCTCCATCCATTCAAACCCGTTGCGGTGTCTTCCCCAAAACCATATAGTCTTGTCTGATAGGTATCAAATGTACCAACATGGCCATACTGGAAGAAATTCTTTCCAAAGCGAGAATCTTGATTCTGACGGTTGTTTCTTGTATAGTCTACCTGTATAGAGTAGAAGGCATTGGATATAAGTGAACTGCTCTTTTCTTCTCCATCTTCTGCATCTCCGGCAGCTCTGCTGTTATTGCCAAAAGACTGCTGAAATCTTGCAAAGGCTGTCCAGTCTGAGTTGTTAAACTCTCCATAATTGTCATAGTTGAATAGAGAATGGAAGAAACTTACGTTGGTTCCTTGGCGCATATTGTATCTACCTCCTAAAGCAAGAGTAGTATTGTCGCTGGTCTTGAAGTTCAAATTACCATTTAAACGCACCTCCCAGTTTTGGGCGTTCTGGCGTGCTTGCTGAGTAACAAAATCGTCTTCCGTTACAAATTCTGCACGGTTTAATACTCCAATACCGGCAACGGCTGGTCTTACTGGATTGGCTTGTAAATCGGCCAATACATCGTCTTTCACCTTATAAACAGGCACCGCAAAAGGTCTACTATCGTCTTGAATCTGGAACTCTCCAGCAAATAAGAAACCAGCCTTAGTCTGATCTCCTTTCTTCCATATCGGACCACCTGTGGTTAAACCTAAGAGGTGATAATTGTAATCATCAAATAAGAAGGAGGTTAAGTATTCTACAGAACCAAAATATTCTGCAGAAGGACCGCGAGTGGTAGTAGAAATTACACCTCCAGTAGCATCCCCATACTGAGCAGGTAATCCACCTGTAATAACGGTAGTAGATTGAATGGCCGACTGTGGAAGGTTAACACTTCCTCTAACCTTAACACCATCAATGAAATAGACTGTAGTACCATCACGCGCACCACGTATAAAGGTTCCTTGTCCTTCGTCTGCTTGGAATACACCAGCAGTTTGAGCCGCAACCGAAGTAATATCACGTACGGCCATGTTCATTACATCCTCACCCGAAACGGTTTTGGCCGTTTTTGTACCGTCGATAAG
>CALCFH010000034.1 GCA_937900215.1 uncultured Cryomorphaceae bacterium | reverse complement strand
ACCTCATCAAGGCCCTGTTGAGCTTCCTTCCCTTTTTTGCGATTTTCTTCTATTGTAAAAAACCGCATTACGCTCTAGCCGTCTATGGCATTTTTCTCTTCACCTTAGAGCTTACAAGGGGATTGGTTAAAGATGTAGTTGGATTGAAAGGCGATACTGTACTGGGTTACCCTACGGTTCCAGCAAGAACAGGTTATATAGGCATTGCAAAGCATTTGAGTCTCATTTCCATTGCCTCTAGCCTCATTGTCCTAAGTCTGGTCTACTTTTTTGATCTAATCAAACTCTGGCCATTCTTGATTATCAGCTTGCTGCTTCAGTATTATAGCTGGATTCAGTTACCAAAATGGATGAATCAAAGTCAGAAGGCCCGCAGATTGCACATTGTTTACAAGCTTATACTCGTTAGTGGAATTCTCCTTTTAGTTTGGATTTAGACCACTCTGTTTAATTCTAGTTGAATTTTAATGCGCATTTGATTGTACTCCATCGCCCTTTTTAGGGTTTCTATCGGAGTATCCATGGGCAGATTTTCAAATTCTTTGCCGTATTTCTCGTAAAGCAAGATATCCAACAGCCTTAAAATAACATCTGAGGCATATTGACTTAAGCTCTCGTCCCTATTTCGAACATAGACTCCTTTCTCCTCCCAGTTGCTGATTTTAAACTTTTCAAAAAGTAGGTCGGCCACCAATTCGGCAGAACCATCTTGAGACTCCAAAAAATCCTCAGCGGTGAGAACATCTCTTCCCTTCAACCAAGCTTCGTGAATTCGATTTAAAATTCCTGCACAAATTGGATCTTTAAAGCTTACTTCATTGTATGCCAGTTCTTGCAGAATAAATTGAGTAACTGTCAATTCTTGGGCTTCACTTGAAACATCCTCCTCAATCACTTTATCAGAAGCCGTTATTTTTTTATAGCCATGGTTCAGCAATAATTCAACTATAGCCTTTTCGATTCTATACCCAGGCGGCTCTTCTAACTCAATAAGGGCTGTTTCTGGGGTTGAGGCTGGAAGAGCGGCCAAACCGGTAGAAGTCGATGCCGAGTCTGGCTCTTGATTGGCTGCAAGATGCTTTTCTCTTTCCCTCTGCCTTTGAAATTCTTTTTGCTCATTGCGCGCATGACGATCAATGGCGGCATTGAGTTCCCTTAGCAGAAGGGCCTCATCCATCTTAGTCTCTCTCGCAGCCATTTGAACATAGAGGCTTCTAGAAATAGCATTTGGAATTAAGGCAATAGAATCCAATAATTCTCCAATGAGCTTGGTCTTTGCAATGGGATCGTCCTTCGCGTCTTCTAGGATTAAATCGCAACGAAAACGGATAAAATCCTTTTCATTTTCACCAATGTACTTTCGTATGCCCTCTTGGCCATAGGCTTTGGCAAAGCTATCTGGATCATGATTGTCGGGAAGCAATACAATTTTAACTTGCATCCCTTCCTTCAGTACAAGGTCAATTCCACGCAGCGAAGCCCGAATTCCAGCCGCATCTCCATCGAATAAAAAAACAATGTTCTCTGTCAGCCTCTTTATTAGCCTAATTTGGTCGGAAGTAAGTGCCGTTCCCGAAGTAGAAACTACATTCTCTATACCCGATTGAACCATGGAAATGACATCCGTATAGCCCTCAACTACCAAACAATGATCTGCCTTTACTACGCTCTTCCGTGCCTGAAACAGTCCGTACAGCAATTTGCCTTTATGGTAAATTTCCGTTTCCGGTGAGTTGACATATTTCGGTGCCTTCGGATTATTCTTGAGAATTCTTCCCCCAAAACCCACCACTCTGCCTGAAAGTGAATGGATGGGGAACATGATTCGGTCTCGGAACAAATCCGAGCTATAGGTCTCTGTTTCTCGAACCAGACCGGCCTGAATAAGAACAGAACGATCGTATCCCTTCTTTAAGGCCGCCTCTGAAAAATCAGTTCTTCCCTCCGGACTGAAACCCAGATTAAACTTCTGAATGGTTTCTGAGCTGAACCCGCGCTCAGACAAATAACTCAAACCAATGGCCCTTCCCTTTTCAGTATGCCATAGGTAATTAACATAGAAGTCTTTTGCAAACTCTTGTACAATAAAAAGGCTTTCTCTAAGGCTGGTTTCCTTTTGCTCTTCTTCTGATTGTTCTTCTTCTTCTACCTGTATCCCATATCGCTTAGCCAAATAGCGCAGGGCTTCTGGGTACGACAAATTCTCGTACTCCATTAGAAAACTCACTACGGTTCCGCCTTTATTAGAACTAAAACACTTAAAGATTTGCTTGGCAGGCGATACGTAAAAAGAAGCTGTTTTCTCGTTGGTGAATGGACTGAGTCCTTTTAAATTCGATCCCGAACGCTTCAGTTGAACAAAATCTCCGATAACCTCCTCTATTCGAGCAGTATCAAAAATCTGAGAAATGGTTTGGACAGTAATGCGCGACATGCCTTAAAGGTAGAATGCTTTTTTCTATTACTTACTCCGCTCAATAATGTAGTTGGCCAGTTTCTTTAAAGAGGATTTCACCTCTGAATCTTCATAGTTGGAGAGTATCTCAAGGGCAGAATCTCGGTATGAATACATTACTTTCTCTGCGTATTCAATGCCTCCACTAGAATTGACATATTCTACTACTTCTGCAACCCTTTTCGGATTGTCATGGTGATTTTTAACGGTAGAGATGATACGCTTTTTATCGCTGCGATTGGCTTTACTGAGCGCATAGATCAGAGGCAAGGTCATTTTTTGCTCTTTGATATCAATTCCACTGGGCTTGCCTGATTTATTCACCATTTGATAGTCGAATAAATCGTCTTTTATCTGGAAGGCCATTCCCAATTTGCTGCCAAACAGTCTCATCCGGTCTATCTCCTCCTGCGAAGCGCCTACAGAAGAAGCCCCAACGGCACAGCAAGAAGCAATAAGAGAGGCCGTTTTTTGCTCAATAATCTGATAGTATATTTTTTCGTCTACATCCAATCTCCGTGCCTTCTCAATCTGTAGCAATTCACCTTCGCTCATCTGCCTTACCGCTTCACTTACTAAACCTAGAATTTCGTGCTCGCCATTGTCTATCACAAGCAACTGACCCTTGGCCAAAAGATAATCTCCAACTAACACGGCAATTTTATTTTTCCACAATGCATTGAGGCTGAAAAATCCACGCCTCATATTGGCATCGTCTACCACATCATCGTGAACCAAAGTTGCGGTGTGAATCATCTCAATAAAGGCCGCTCCGCGATGGCTAGTTCCGTTTATTTCACCGTGTAACTTAGCAACCAGAAAAACCAATAAAGGCCTTAATTGCTTGCCTTTTCTACGCACCAAATAGTGGGTAATATGGTCTAGCATAGCCACTTTACTCGACAAAGCTTTTCGGAAGATTTTCTCGAATTCTTCCATCTCTCCTTTCACAGGAGTTTTTATGTCATCTATTGTTCCCAAGACGGCACTAATGTACTTCGGAATGACTGCATATAATTTAAAATCATAATAACTTATCTTGGCAAGATAACAGCCGTTGTTTCTGCTGGTTCTTAATCGCCCATATTTTATATGTCTAAAAAAGCCTATAGCCCATTTCAATTGCTACAGAAAGACTTCGCAGCAAGCATTGTGGTTTTTCTCGTTGCCCTTCCACTCTGCCTTGGCATTGCTTTGGCATCGGGTGCACCACCCTTAAGCGGTCTTATTTCTGGCATCATTGGAGGATTGGTCATCGGCGTTTTATCTAAATCGCCATTGAGTGTCAGCGGTCCCGCTGCGGGCCTTGTGGTAATTGTTTTAGATGCCTATGACACATTGGGCAGCTTCGAAGCACTCCTGGTAGCCGTAGTTCTTGCTGGACTTATGCAAGTGATTCTCGGATTTATTAAAGCAGGTATCATCGGACTCTACTTTCCTTCCGCAGTAATTAAGGGGATGTTGGCAGCAATAGGACTGACGCTCATCTTAAAGCAAATTCCGCATTTGGTTGGATTTGATACGGACGCTTTTGGAGAGATGGAATTTATCCAAAGTGACGGTAGCAACACCTTGAGTTTTTTACTGTCTTCATTGCAACACATCCAACTAGAGAGCAGCTTGGTGGGTATTTGCTGCTTGGCTCTCATGGTTTTCGGACAAACTGCGTACAAGAAAAGAATGAAATGGATTGGTTCTTTTCCAATCGGAATTGCGGTTGTGCTTCTTGGTGTTATTCTAAATCAGCTATTTAAAATCAATTTTCAAGACTTTTACATACGAGAAGAGCACCTCGTTAGCCTGCCCACCTTTGAGGGTTGGAATGGAATGGTCTCCTCCTTGCAATTTCCAGATTGGACTGTCCTTAAAATGCCGAAACTCTATTTGGTCGCGGGAACCATCGCTTTGGTGGCTTCTTTAGAAACCTTACTCAGCATTGAAGCCATAGACAAAATTGATCCTAAAAAAAGATTAACACCTCCCAACAGAGAGCTGTTGGCCCAAGGCCTTGGAAATATGATTTCTGGCTTGATAGGAGGATTGCCCATTACCGCTGTAATTGTGCGTAGCTCGGCAAATCTAGAATCGGGTGCAGAAAGCTCTAAGTCGACCATATTGCATGGCATTTGGCTTATTCTGGCCTTGTTTCTGTTTCCTGAATGGATAAATCTCATTCCTTACTCGGCATTGGCCGCCATTCTATTGGTAGTTGGATATAAACTTACCAAACCCGTTCTGTACAGCTATCATTGGAAAATCGGATTAGAGCAATTCATTCCATTTATAGTAACCGTTGTGGCCATTCTCTTAACCGATCTATTAATCGGAATCATCATCGGACTCTGTGTGGGTGCCTTCTTTATTTTAAAGGCCAATTTCAAGGTAACCTACCAACATATTGAGCAGTTAAAAGATGAAAGAGGTACGTATACTAAAATTCGACTGAGTGAACACATCTCCTTCCTCAATAAGGTATCCCTTCAGCATCTATTAGATAAGCAGCCCAAAGGCAGTCGCCTTATTTTAGATGGAAGTATGATTCTCAATATCGATCACGATTCTCTTGAAGTTATTTATGGTTTTGCTGAAATAGCCGATGAAAGAGAGATAGAGTTAACGCTCAAGTCTATTCCACCCATGAAGTTTCGATCCCTAAATACCCACTAATATGCCCGAATATTACAAGAAGCTACTGAAGAACAACAAGGAGTGGGTTGAAGCGCGATTGGCAGAAGACACCCATTTTTTTGAGAGACTTGCCGATGGACAAAAACCACCCGTATTGTGGATCGGCTGCGCCGATTCTAGAGTTCCGGCCAACGAAATAACAGGTACCGCACCCGGCGAAGTATTTGTGCACAGGAACATCGCCAATATGGTAATTCATACTGATATGAATATGCTTAGCGTCTTAGACTATGCCGTTACAGTCTTAGAAGTACGGCATGTAATCGTGTGCGGACACTATGGTTGTGGAGGTGTATTGGCAGCCATGAGCAACAAACAATTCGGACTCATAGACAATTGGGTAAGACACATTAAAGACGTGTACCATTTGCATAGAGATGAACTCAATGCCATTGTGGACGAAGAATCGAGAGCAAGACGATTTGTTGAGCTCAATGTAATTGAGCAAGTGTACGACTTAGGCAAAACCTCCATCATTCAAAATGCATGGAGACATAGGCAAATGCCGTATATCCACGGATGGGCTTATGATATCAGAGAAGGTCTCGTGAAAGACCTTTCTGTTAGTATAAACGACGATTCTACTTTAGAGCAAGTATATAAGATGGATTAGAACTTAGAAGCGTAGCGCTTTCTATCGTTCTCGTCTAAATAAATCTTTCTCAAACGGATACTCTGTGGAGTAACCTCAACGTACTCATCGCCTTGAATGTATTCTAAGGCCTCTTCTAGAGAAAAACGAATGGCCGGAGCAATGCGCATTTTCTCATCCGAACCCGAAGCACGCATATTGGTAAGCTTCTTCTCTTTGGTAACGTTTACGGCCATATCGCCTGCGCGACTGTTTTCTCCGATAACCTGACCCATATAAATATCTTGTCCTGGATCTATGAAAAACTTACCTCTATCTTGAAGTCTATCCAATGAATATGGAATGGTTGATCCTTTTTCCATAGAAATGATAGAACCGTTCTGACGACCTGGAATCTCTCCTTTGTACGCTTCGAAAGCATGGAATCTATGCGACATGATCGCCTCTCCCGCCGTAGCTGTCAAAAGCTGATTTCTCAATCCGATCAATCCTCTTGAAGGCACTCTGAACTCTAAGATCATACGATCTAGCTTAGGAGTCATGCTCATAAGTTCTCCTTTGCGAAGGGTTACCATTTCAATGGCCTTACCTGAAACACTATCCGGAAGGTCTATGGTTAGTTCTTCAATTGGCTCGCATTTTACGCCGTCTATCTCTTTCAAAATAACCTGAGGCTGACCAATCTGAAGCTCGTATCCTTCTCTTCTCATGGTTTCTATGAGAACACTGAGATGCAATACCCCTCTTCCAAATACACGGAAAGAATCTGCCGCATCGGTATGTTGAACACGGAGGGCTAAGTTTTTCTCTATCTCTTTCTCTAATCGCTCACGCAGATGCCTAGACGTAACAAACTTTCCTTCTTTTCCAAAGAAAGGAGAATCGTTAATAGTGAAGAGCATACTCATTGTAGGCTCATCAATGGCAATGGTTGGCAAGGCTTCGGGGAACTCTACATCGGCAATGGTATCTCCAATTTCAAATCCTTCTAAACCTGAGGCAGCACAAATATCACCCGCTTGAACACGGTCGGTTTTCACCTTTCCTAATCCTTCAAAAATATAGAGTTCTTTTACACGGGCCTTGTGTTGACTTCCATCGCGACGAATTAAAAGAACAAATTGCCCTTCCTTTAACTCACCTCTGTGCAAGCGACCGATGGCTATTCTACCTGTATAGTTGCTGAAGTCGAGCGAAGTAATAAGCATTTGAGTATTGCCCTCAATTACTTTTGGGGCGGGGATATGCTCTATCACCGTATCTAGAAGGGGAGAAATACTATCCGTTTGAACCTTCCAATCTAAGCCCATCCAATTGTGCTTGGCTGAACCGTATACCGTTGGGAAATTCAACTGATCTTCGGTAGCATCAAGGGTAAACATAAGGTCAAACACCTTTTCGTGCGCCAGTTCAGGATCGCAATTGGGCTTGTCTACTTTGTTTACAACTACAATTGGCTTTAATCCGAGTTGCAATGCTTTCTGTAGAACAAAACGCGTTTGAGGCATAGGGCCTTCAAAGGCATCTACTAACAGTAGAACGCCGTCTGCCATATTGAGAACGCGCTCTACTTCACCTCCAAAATCCGAGTGACCTGGGGTATCAATAATGTTAATCTTGAAATCTTTGTAGCGTACGGATACATTCTTACTAAGAATGGTAATACCGCGTTCGCGTTCCAGATCGTTGTTGTCTAGAATCAGTTCTCCCGTTTCTTGGTTGTCTCTAAACAACTGGCAATAGTGAAGAATTTTGTCAACCAAGGTAGTTTTACCGTGGTCAACGTGTGCTATAATAGCAATGTTTCGTATATTCATAGGGTCTGCAAAAGCGCGGCAAAGGTAGGCTTATCATAGCTGGAAAAAACATTAATGTACGGCTAGTTATTTCTTCACTTGAAAGCGGCACATAATCCTCGTCTATTTGATTGTTGATTTTTAATTGCTGTCCGTTTTATACAAAGGCAGTTAGCCTCTGTGGTTTGTCCATTCTATACCTCCAATTTTCTTCCAAACGGACACATAGTTTGCTTTTTAGAACACCCCTGAATTTTGGACAAAGTATTCTAAATCAAACAATACACAGCTGCACAGCGACATAAGTTAGGCTGTCAATCGCTTAGAATATTGACGGCCATTTCTTTGCAGATTGCCATTCTTGAACACACTTCAGCACTCAAAGCCACTTTGTCGGGTCCTTTGAGCTGGATGTCTGGCTCATTTAATAGACTAGCGTACTCCTTTCAACTAAAAAAATCTGTCTTCAATAGATCTCTACAAATCGTCCGTCATCACTTTATACGTTGGATCTTCCATTACATTGAGATCGATCAACTCTTCCGCATTCTTCAAAAGCAAAAGACAGTCAGGACTCAAATGCTTTAGATGGAGTTTCTTACCCAATTTCTGATAACGCTCGGTAATTTTATTCAATGCCTCAATGGCCGACATATCTACCACCCTGCTCTCGGCAAAGTCTATAATTACCTCATCGGGATCATTTTCCACATCGAACTTCTCCGCAAAGGCCGCTACCGATCCGAAGAAAACAGGACCGTAGATTTCATAATGCTTCACCCCATTCTCGTCTATTTGCTTGCGGGCGCGTATGCGCTTGGCATTGTCCCACGCGAAAACCAGAGCCGATATGATAACCCCAATAATGACCGCCAGAGCCAAATTGTGGAGGAAAACCGTAACTAGGGTAACCATAATAAGAACGAAAATATCCGACTTCGGCATTTTTCCGAAGGTGCGCAGGCTGGCCCACTCAAATGTTCCAATGGCCACCATAATCATAAGTCCGGTTAGCGCGGCCATGGGCACTTTTTCTATCAGGGAAGAACCGTACATTACAAAGACCAAGAGCATTACCGAAGCCACAATACCCGACAAACGGGCCCTTGCGCCATTGCTTACATTGATTAAACTCTGACCGATCATAGCGCATCCGCCCATACCCGAAAAAAGACCCGAAAGAATATTGGCCGTTCCTTGAGCCACCGCTTCCTTATTGCCCCTTCCCCGCGTTCCAGTCAATTCGTCCACAATATTTAAAGTGAGCAGACTTTCAATCAATCCCACTCCCGCCACAATGGCTGCATAGGGGAAAATAATACTCAAAGTCTCAAAAGTAAAAGGCACCATGGCGAGGTGAAAGGGAGGGAAACCGCCCTCTATAGAAGCAATATCACCCACCGTACGGGTGTCTAAATTCAAGAAACTCACAAGTCCAAAGATGACCAAGATGGCGGTAAGAGAAGCAGGCACAGCCTTGGTGAGCTTGGGCAATCCGAAGATAATCAGCATGGTTAGGAACACCAATCCGAGCATAAGATAGAGAGCTGAACCACTGAGCCAATCGCCCGAAGCAGATTTGAACTGCTCCATTTGCGAAAGGAAGATAACGATGGCCAATCCGTTTACAAAGCCAAAAACCACAGGCTGCGGCACCAACCGAATGAACTTTCCTAACCTTAAGAATCCCGCAGCGAGCTGAATTATTCCAGCCAAAATAACGGTAGCAAACACATATTCAATAGAGTGTTCTTGCACCAAAGAGACAATAACCACCGCAACGGCACCGGTAGCGCCTGAGATCATGCCCGGCCTTCCACCCAAAAGAGTGGTTATTAAACCCATCACAAATGCAGCATACAAACCCGTTAAGGGCGGCAATCCGGCAATCAGAGCAAATGCCACTGCCTCGGGCACCAACGCAAGAGCAACCGTAAGGCCCGATAAGACTTCATTTTTATAATTGACTTTTTGGCTGAGATCGAAAAGATTGAGATACTTTTTCATGAAGGATGGAATGGGGCGAAAGCAAAAATGAAGCTGCTTCGCCTAGACTTTTAAAATGGCTGCGAAAATAGCTTTTTAAAAAAGGCTTTGATTAAAGCCAAAGGAGTAAAGACGCGATGCATCGCGTCTTTACTCTGCGTGATGCATCGCGTCTGTTTCACTTTCAATAGTGTGGATGGGATAAGGAAAATGGAACGAAAAGTTCCAAAGTCCGTCCTGATGTTGGATAAAAGATTTGGGATATGTTAAATCCAACTATTTCATCTGTTTGCGCCTTTGGAAGTGCCTTTCTATGCGCTACTTTTAGGCTGAAATGCGTTTTTATAAACGAACTACGGTTCTGGGTACTTACGAAATATGAAAAGCTTGTTAAGTATTGGGGTTATTGGTTTTCTATTGGTTTCCTCCTGCCAAAAGGAAGAGCTATCTCCTTGCGGAAACTTGAACAATAGCCTTGCAGATAAAGTAGAATTCTATTGTGGTACTGTGGCAGATCTTTCCCAAATAGTAAATAATCAGCCGTATGGTCAAATTGTAAATAGTCAATTCAATAGTGTAACGGCTGAAAATAGTATGAAACCTGCCTATCTACACCCAAATCAAAACACATACTATTGGACGGAAGCTGATGAACTTGCGGATTATTGTGCCTCCCATTCCAAACGCTTGCACGGTCATACGCTCATATGGCACAAACAATTGCCCGATTGGATTTTAAATTATCAAGGATCTACTGCAGATTGGGAAAAGCTATTAAAAGAACACATACTTGAAATTGTTAGCCATTTTAAAGGAAAAGCGGCTAGTTGGGATGTTGTAAATGAAGCCTTTAATGAAGATGGCACTTTGCGAAATTCCATATGGAAGGAAAATCTAGGGGCTTCCTATATTGAGAAAGCATTTATCTATGCTCGTGAAGCAGACCCAAATGCCAAGCTATTTTACAACGACTACTCCTTGGCCATTAACCCAGTAAAAAGATCAGCTGTTCTAAATTATTTAAACCATCTGAGAGCAAAAGGAACGCCCATTGATGGGATTGGTATGCAGATGCATATCTTTAATGGGTTCCCAGAAAACATAGAAATATCAAACACAATGGATGAAATATGGAAAAATGATTACCTAGTTCATATTTCAGAATTAGATATTTCCATAAATCCACAGTCTCAACAAATGCTTTCAGCTCCTGAGAAGGAGCTAAGAAGACAAGCCGAGAAATACCTTTATATATTTAAAGCCTATGAGCGAATTCCTGCTAGATACCAGTTTGGAATTACCATTTGGGGAGTGAGTGACAATGATTCGTGGATAAGGTATACCTACAACCGGAACGACTTTCCTTTGCTATTCGACGATAACTATCAACCTAAGCCAGCCTATTGTAAATTGATTTCCAACTTATGAATAGACTTTTCATTTTGCCACTATTCTTCCTCTTATCAACCCCCATTGCAGCTCAGATTTCTGTTGGATACTATCCCATCCAATCGGAATTGTCATTTAGCACCAACTCCGAGCGTCTTTTTTGGGGAGATTTGCGCTTAGCCACTAATACATTCTTCGGAAATATAACTACGGAGCCCATTTTGCTAGTGAATATAAGGAGGGATGAAATGGTCAATTATTATGGGGGTTTAGGAATGAATTTTAATTTTTTTAATGCCGCTAGCGATATTTCTATTGTCAATGGTTACTCCTTTCATTTTGGATCTAGGATAAAGCCCATAAAAAAAATAGATAATCTCCAACTCATTTTTGAAATATCTCCCTACGTGA
>CALCFH010000033.1 GCA_937900215.1 uncultured Cryomorphaceae bacterium | reverse complement strand
ATGCCTTAAGAAAACCTTTTCACATTGCATATTCCAATGGTGTTTGGTTTTTGAGTGCTTGATGGGGTCTGACGCTGTTGTAGTCTTCCAGCCATTCTTGACTGATCGCTTGGGCATTCTCAATGCTTTCAAAGATTTGAGAATCTAGAATGTCTTCTCTGAAAGTGCGGTTAAATCGCTCTACAATTGCATTTTGTTGTGGTTTGCCATTCTGGATGGGGTTCCACTTAATCTTCTTTTCATCCAGCCATGTTTGTAAGCGTTTGGAAGTGAATTCAGGTCCATTATCTGTGCGTATTCGCTTGGGTTTACCGTGGGTATCTATCATGATTTCCAGATAGGAAATGACCTTAAGAGCGGGAATACTATGCCTCACATCAATTCCTAAACACTCTCGGTTGTAGTGATCTACTATGTTCAATGTCCTAAAACGTCTACCATTCGAAAGACTGTCACTCATAAAATCCATAGCCCATTCTTCGTTCTTTGCGAAAGTCATCTCAATGGGATTGGCTACTTGTTTGAAGCGGCGCTTACGCATGCGTGATCTTAAGCTAAGACCTTCATTCTGATATACCCTTCGGATCTTGCTTGATCCTATCGTAGGATCCATACGCTGCACTAACACAGTGACCTTTTCACGGCCAATTCGCCTAGAGCCAATGGCTGCAATAATCACATCCTTAATGCTTTTATCCTTTGCTGGCATCTTTTTTACATAATACATCCCTGATCGGGCTTGGCCCATCAGTCTACACGCCCGTGCCCGTGATGCCTTCTTGAAGGTATCTCGGATGTATCGAACACACTGTTCTTTTTGCACAGACGTTACCACTTTTTTGAAATCACATCCTTCATGATTTGGATATCCAGACTTTGATCGGCAACAATCCGCTTCAGTCTGCTATTCTCTGTTTCCAACTCACGAAGGCGACCCAATTCTTGTTCGCTCATACCCGCATACTTGTTCTTCCAGTTGTGGAAAGTCGCTGGGGTGATGTTGTGTGATCGGCTGATCTCAGCCACAGTTTTGCCAAATTCTTGTTCCTTGAGAATCTCAAGAATCTGCTTCTCTGAAAATTTGCTCTTTTTCATGTCCTAAAGTTAAAAGTTATCTACTTTCAATCTGTCTGAAAAATGCAACCAGGTACCGGTGGACTGAGGTAGTTTGGGTGGAAGGAATGATTACATCAAAAATGACAATGTCTTTTTCATTTCTTCAATTTGGTTGTCGATCATCTGTCAGAAAACCTCATTGCCTTTTTCATCAATCTCAACAATGCTATAAGCTAAACCACCGCCGTAGAGTGCCCAAATCATTTGAATAGAAATTAGCTTACAAAAGGATAATTTTACTCGTTAGTTGCGATGAATTGCTTCAGCATGAATCCCGATTAAAATTGATTACTCATTTGGAAAATCGGCATATACATAGCAAGCAGAACAAGTCCTACAATTAGTCCCACACTTAATAAAAGAATTGGTTCTAACATCGCTGTCCAGCGCTTCCACTTAGTCTCACGTCTTTTCCTTTCCTCATCTGCATAAAGAACTAGCATTCGTATTAGTTGATGACTCTCTTCACCCACGGCTATGAGCTTTATTAAGCTGTTTGGGAAGAATCTAGAGTTAATCAAAGTTTCAGACAAGAGTACTCCTTGCTTTAAAGCCACTTCTTGTTCTGCAACGGCATTACAAAAAGACTTGAAATAAAAAGTTTTTGAACTCGACGACAAAGCTTCTTGTAAGGGCATGCCCGCATTCAATAGTAGAGCAAGTTGAGAGCTATATTGAATTAGGTGTTCTTGAATAATTAATGGACCGATAAGTGGAATTCTAAGTAAAGATATTTCCAATTTTTCTCTATAATCTTCTTTGTACCAAGTGAGCCTAAATGCACTTACTAAAGCTAGTAAAAGCATTATTGGTGTTACTACTACCCACTCTATGTGGTCTGATGTTTTAATAATCACTCTTGTCAACGCAGGTAGCTCGCTATCTGAACGACTAAATATATCTGTGAATAAAGGCACCATATAAGCTAAGAGAAAGACTATAGCTAGCAGTGAAGCAATCAAAACAACGGTTGGGTAAACTAATGCAGAGATGATCTCACCTCTAGCGTCAATTTCTTTTTGACCCGATTTGGCCAATTCTTCAAGAACTAATGCAAGATCCCCAGTTTCCTGACCTAATTGAATCATACTTAGCTCCCTTTTTGGAAAACTCTCTAATTCCAATGCCTTATCTAAAGTCAAACCTTTTTGGAGTTGTCTGGTAGCATTCTGTAGCCATTCCTCGATTTCCTCTTGGCCTGAGGATAAAAGCAATGATTTATCTAAGTCAATACCTGCCCTTAATAGAACAGAAAGCCTTAAATACCAACTTGTTCTACTTCTCAAGGAAGGCCTTTTGTATGTTCGGGGAAAAAATAATTTCCCAAGTTTGGCATTATTCTGAATCACTATGAATAATACTTTGATTAAGGAAAGAACAA
>CALCFH010000032.1 GCA_937900215.1 uncultured Cryomorphaceae bacterium | reverse complement strand
CTTATGATTGCCAAATGCGATGTTTTAGTCTGTTTTGATGGGTTGATGCTTCTCACTAGGCATGGCTTCGGAGGATGTCTATTTTATAGTGCTCCAAGCCAAAGGCCGCGAAGGCAAGGGGTATACGGCTCTGCAGAAGATGCCTTTGTTTCGGTAGAGTGGTGCTTATTAGAGATCGATATCGGCCAAAAAGGTGGCAATCAGCCTTTCTTTGTAGAAAAAGCAATAGAGAGGAAGCCTACTAAAGAGGAGATCTAGGCGAGCAATTGCTTTCATTTAGAATATCCCAAACCCATCCTCACCCTCCCTCCTCTTTGTTCTGCACAATAAAACAACCTAAACGCTCATATTTTCATGAGAATCATAAGAGCAAACCCATTTAAGCCTCATGAACAAACTAAAACAGCACCTACTCGACTTGCCCGAGTACCTTTTAATTGCCTCTGTACTCTTTTATTGGATTTCAGTTGGAAGGGTTATGAATCCAATTGCCATTGGCTTGCTCTCGGTTTTGGTATTCCAAATTATTTTTAAAGTCCGCTGGCTTGGAGTACTCATTCCCGGATTGCTTATTCTCATCAGTCTCTATCTGCTTCTCGCCTTATTTTCTGAATTATCTGAATTTCCGAGCTTCAATGCCGAGGCTCAAACATTGCTTTTTGTTGGACTTGCATTTCTGCTATCCACCCTCTTTGTCTCAAGCGTAATGGTATATAAATATGCCTGTTTAGAGGCCAAAATCTAGCGCAGACCATAGCATGAATCCGGTCTGTTGAGCTCTTCTCAATGCCGCTATTCTGAATAAGGGGTTGCAGCGGTTGCCACAACAAAAGACAAATGAAGGCATAAAAAAGCCGCCTCAGAACTTAATCTGAGGCGGCTCAAATTTTAACAGAACTAGATTAGTTCACCAAGAGGCGAAGGGTATTGCTTCCGTTGTTCTTATTGATCTGAACAAGGTAAAGACCTTTAGCCCAAGCAGAAACATCTACATTGGCCTTTCCATTCTCTATGCTTCCAACAAAAACCTGAATACCCAAAGCATTCAAGATAATCACCTCTGCATTGTCGCTTGAAGGAAGTTCAATGTTTAGCCTTCCGTTGCTAGGGTTTGGATAGATCTTGGCGTTCAGATTTCCATTTTCTCCAATAGAGAAGGGCATATCACCTGGAGAGCCAACATCACCCGAAACGCTGTTGTAGGCACCTGCTAAGCCTGCAACGGCATTGCCAATAATTCCACAGTTCTGATCGAATTCTAAAGAAACTCCAGCCGTAGCACTGGTGTACTCCGCACGGCAAATCTCACCGCCAGTTGGAGAATAAATAGCCACACCATCACCGTTCTGACTTAGAGCTGGAAAAGCGCCTGTTAGTTCATCGGAGCTAATTACTGTAGTTAGGGCAGTGATAGACCACTCAGTCATAAAGTCTGCTTCATCGGCAGAAAGCCCTTGCCAAATAACAATGGCTTCATTAGGGGCAATGTTTACTGAAGGAAACTGAGAGGTTCCTGCGATATAACTATTATCATCCCAAGAGAAACCCGCTAAATCTATAACAGTTGTTCCTGTATTCCTCAACTCCCACCAATCACCATTGATCGCTGCGTTTGCGATATTCGATCCCGCCATAATTTCAGTAATAGCCAAGCTAGGAGGTGCTGGAAGTGAAATATCTTGAGCGTAGCGAGGTAAGATCTGATATCCATCTGTATATGGAACCGTGGCATCAAACTGACCACCTAATCCAGTAACATCAAAAGGAGTCGTTGGAGCCGCAACGTTGTCATCTACATCTGTATCTCTATCGATACGCATCACATAGGTGTTGGCACCATCTGTAATGTCTACGTTGGCGTTGTTTCCAGGAGCAGGCCACTGTGCCGGATCAACAAGAGTAACATTATTAATACGGATGAAATTCGACTCAGTAAGCTCATCTAAAGCCGTTACCACGGCAGGCGAGCCTAGCGGGTTGCCCGTAGATATAAGTGTAATACTATCTGGAATGATTTCGGCTAGTCCATTGAATTGATCAATAGTACCCACCATGCGTATACGATCTCCCTCAATCGGGCTGTAAGGAACGTTGTTCAAGCTATAAAATGCGCTAATACCACCGGTATTGTCGATTAAAGTAAACTGTGAGCTCGTACCTGTTGGCGATTGAATATTGAAACCATACACTACCCCTTCCAAGCGACAATAAACCCCAATTGAATCTGGAATTCCATCGGTATTTATTGTGCGAACTGTAGCGATATCATAGGTTGGTATAGGAGTATCGTTATCGATAATAGTGAAGACAAATTGATTCAAAGAACCGACACTTACAGTGGTTCCAATAGTAGTAATGTCTAAGGTTGCCGTTTCGTTTGCCTCCATATCAGTATCATCTATAATAGTGAAGTCGAGAGATACTGAGCTAGCTCCAGCAGCGAAAGGAATAGTTATTTCTCCTGTAAGCGGATTAACCGCAGGAGAGATATTTCCATCTAACAAACCAAGACCTGGACCTGGAGTAAGAAGCAATTCAATAGCACCGGCAGTAGTAGCAGGAGGATTGATTGAAAGGTTGATAGTAACTGTGCCAGCAGATTCTATTGCTGATGTACCTGCGCTCAAGAAATTCACCGTTGGAACAGTTGGCACGTTAACAATGATATCGGCTAAACTGCTAGGCTGAATTTGATAACCTGCATCAAACGGACTAGAGCTATCAAACTGTCCACCGCCACCAACGATATCGAAGGGGCCAGAAGGAGGAGTAGAACCATCGATGTCTGTAGCAGAGTTTATACGAACCAAATAAGTGTTTGTACCGTCGGTAACATCTACGTTTGCGCTATTTCCTGTAATGGGCCATTGGGTTGGATTTACTAGGGTGAC
>CALCFH010000031.1 GCA_937900215.1 uncultured Cryomorphaceae bacterium | reverse complement strand
AAACGCTCAGTTTAATTGAGGGTCTACAGGTAAATTGGCCCAGAGAGCGTGCTCTCCGCCTGCTTCGCGCATGAGCTCCCCCCAAAGTGTATCTTCTTTTCCAATTTCAGGTAGGTGGATGTCATCTACCTCTAAGACAATCCAACTTTTGCTTTCTATTTCGCTGGCCAATTGGGCTTTTCCCCATCCGCTATAGCCTAGAAAAAAGCGAATATCCTCTTTGCCAATGAGGCCAGACTGAATGCTCTCTTTCAAAATGTGAAAGTCGCCACCCCAGCTGATTTCTTCGGTTATTTTAATGCTGTTCGGAATTAAGTTTCCCTTGGTATGTATATAAAAGAGATGGTCTTTCTCAACCGGTCCGCCTTGGTAGATGGGCATAGAAAAAACTTCTATTTCAGGAAACACATCTTGCAACTCCAGTCCAATGGTTTTATTGAGCACAAATCCAAACGAACCCTCGTCTGAATGCTCCGTGAGAAGCAGTACCGCCTTCTCAAAATTTGGGTCGCCCAAATAGGCTTCGGCGACCAAAAAAGAACCTACCATTGCCGAGCTACGCTCCTTCACCTTCCAATTCATAGACTCAATATTAATTATTCCTTTTCATCTTCTAATCCTAGACCTATGTATTTTTGAAAAAACTTTAGTCAATGAACCGCGATCTGCATGATTTAAGAGTAAACTACACCGCATCCGAACTTCTAGAAATGAACATAGATTCAGACCCAATGGTTCAATTTGCCCATTGGTTTAAAGAATATGAAAGGGCTGCGGCGCATGAAGCCAATACCGTTTGTTTGAGCACCTATGGCAACCTGGGCCCAAGCTCACGCATTGTTTTGCTAAAGAGTTTCGATGCACGAGGCTTTGTTTTTTACACCAATTATGAGAGTCGTAAGGCGAAAGAAGCCGAGGCGAGTGCTAAGGTGGGAATGTTGTTTTTCTGGCCTGAATTGGAAAGACAGCTTCGTGTGCAAGGTCAAATTGAGCGAATAGAGGAAAGTGAAAGCGATCGCTATTTCAATAGTAGGCCATTTGAATCGCGCATGGGGGCTCTCGCATCCAACCAAAGCAAACCCATTAAAGACCGCGCAGAATTAGAGTATACCTACGCTGAACTTACCAAAGAGTGGGAGGGAAAAGAAGTAGAGCGACCAAAGAATTGGGGAGGGTACAGAGTGGTTCCCATCCAAATGGAGTTTTGGCAGGGCAGAGCCTCTCGATTGCACGACCGTATTGAATACAATAAAGAAGGCCAAGCCTGGAAGTTTCAAAGGCTGGCACCTTAAGAAGAATTATAGCCCTAGGTATGGGCCTCAATGCCTAATTTAGCCGCTAATGCAAAAGACAGAAATTGTAATCATAGGAGCAGGACCTGCGGGATCTGCTTGCGCTTTGTTGCTCGCCGATGCAGGCAAGGAGGTTGTACTTTTAGACAAAGCCGCTTTTCCAAGAGATAAGATCTGCGGAGATGCCCTTAGTCCGGATGTAATCAACCAATTGGTGAAGATTCGTCCTTCATTAAGAGAACGTTTTGATAAGCAAACCGACCGTCAGCGTATCACCGGTTTGCGAATGGTTGCGCCCAATAAAGAGGAGTTTGTTCTGTACCTCAATCAGAATCAGGAGAAGAATATAGAAGGCTTTGTAATGCCTCGGATGGAGTTTGATCGCACCTTGAACGAAGAAGTACGCATCCATCCCAACATAAAACTCATAGAAAATTGTAAGGTAAACAAGCTTACAGTAGTTACCGATGGAGTGCAA
>CALCFH010000030.1 GCA_937900215.1 uncultured Cryomorphaceae bacterium | reverse complement strand
CGACTGGAAATTACACTTGTGCATGCCGAATTTCCAATGGCCGACACCCATTTTCCAGTCATAGAATGGAAAGATTGGGAAATTACAGAACAAAAAAAATCCGCTGATTCTATCAGCGGACTTGAATATACTTTCCTTAGTCTATCTAGGACACTGCCTTAAGTTTCTTAAGAACTAAATGACCTAATTTATCACTTACGTATTGAGAATCTATAATGAGCTTCTTCTCATTATCGTCTGAAGGAAGACTATACATAGCATCCGTTAAAATTGCTTCACAAATAGAGCGAAGCCCTCTAGCACCTAACTTAAATTCTACTGCCTTTTCAACAATAAAGTCAATGGCATCATCTAGAATATTCAAAGTAATACCGTCCATTTCAAAGAGCTTCTCATATTGTTTCAACAGCGCATTTTTGGGCTCAATTAAAATTCTTCTCAATGCATCCTCATCTAACGGATTCAGATACGTTAAAACAGGCATTCTTCCGATTAGCTCCGGAATTATTCCAAAGCTCTTTAAATCTTGGGGTGAAACCAACTCCAGAATATTCTCGGTCTCTATCGAACCACGCTCTTTAAGCGACTGGTAGCCAACCGATTTAGTATTCATTCTTCTAGAAATATGTCGCGCAATTCCATCAAAAGCACCTCCCGCAATAAATAGAATATTCTTAGTATCTAATTCTATAAATTTTTGATCTGGATGTTTTCTACCGCCTTGAGGTGGTACATTTACCTTCGCACCCTCCAGCAGCTTAAGCAAAGCCTGTTGAACACCTTCCCCAGAAACATCTCTAGTAATCGAAGGGTTGTCTGATTTTCTCGCAATCTTATCTATTTCATCGATAAAAACGATACCACGCTCTGCAGATTTAACATCGTAATTAGCTGCTTGCAAGAGTCTTGAAAGAATACTTTCCACATCTTCACCAACGTAACCCGCTTCTGTTAAAACAGTAGCATCTACAATTGTAAAAGGTACATTTAACATTTTAGCCACGGTACGAGCGAGTAGAGTTTTTCCAGTACCCGTTTCGCCTACCATTATTATGTTCGACTTATCGATTTCCAGATCTCCTTCTTCCTTAAATGTTAGACGCTTATAGTGATTGTAAACCGCAACAGCTAGCACCTTTTTAGCTTCTTCTTGTCCAATTACATATTGATCCAAGAAACTTTTTATTTCAACGGGTTTTACCAATTGAAGGCTTTTGGAGAGCTCTGATTTTTCTCGAGTATCTAATTCCTCTGAGACAATTCCGCTCGCTTGTCGGATACAATGATCACAGATGTGGCCATTTATTCCAGCTATTAAAACAGTTGTATCCTTTTTATCTCTTCCACAAAAAGAACAAACCAGATTCTCTTTTTTTTCCTTCATAGTTAGTTAATTAATTATTTGCTTTCCTTTTTCTTTTCTAAAATTTCGTCGATTATTCCGTATGCCTTTGCCTCTGTAGAACTCATCCAATTGTCTCTGTCACTGTCTTTTGAAATTTGCTCAAAACTCTGTCCAGTATGATGTGCTTGAATTCTATAGAGCTCATCTCTAACTTTTTGCGTTTCCTTCAATGCAATTTCCATATCTGAAACTTGGCCTTGCATACCACTCATTGGTTGGTGAATCATAACGCGACTATGTTTTAGAGCCGTTCTTTTTCCAGCATGACCTGCTCCCAATAATACAGCCGCCATGGAAGCAGCTATACCTGTACAAATTGTAGCCACATCTGGTGCAACCACTTGCATAGTATCGTAGATACCCAGGCCAGCATAAACACTTCCGCCTGGAGAATTCAAATAAATTTGAATGTCTTTCTTTGCATCAACAGACTCTAAGAATAAGAGTTGAGCTTGAACAATATTTGCAACTTGATCATTGATGGCAGTTCCCAAAAATATGATTCGATCCATCATCAATCTGGAAAACACATCCATTTGAGCTACATTCATTTGCCTTTCCTCC
>CALCFH010000029.1 GCA_937900215.1 uncultured Cryomorphaceae bacterium | reverse complement strand
GTATAATCTGTAGAAATGTCTTTGTCGTCGAAAGAAACCAATTGAGCAAACCCCATCACTTTAGAATAGAATTCAACCCACTTATTCATTTCATTCCAGCCCACATTGCCAACCATATGGTCAACGTATTTCAATCCAACCGAAGCCGGACGGTAATCGGGGTTCCACTCAATAAATCCGGGAAGAAAAACGCCGTTATAGCGGCTGCGTTCTACAAAAAGGTGAACGGTTTCTCCATAGGTGTGTATACCAGAAACAACAACTTGTCCGTCTTTGTCTTCGCTGAGCGTTGGCTCCAAGAAAGAATCGGCACCACGAGAAGTCGTTTCTTTCCAAGATTTAGCGGCATCATCTACCCACAGGGCCACCACCTTCACCCCATCTCCATGTTTGTTGATATGGTCGTTAATTGGTCCGCCAGGTTTTAGCGGACTGGTAAGCATGATGGTTATTTTGTCTTGACGGAGTACATAAGACACATGGTCTTTAGCCCCTGTCTCCAAACCGCGGTAGGCCAAAGGCTGAAAGCCCCAAGCGGTCTGATAATAGTGTGCCGATTGCTTCGCATTTCCCACATAAAGCTCTACGAAATCGGTTCCATTTAGCGGAAGGAAGTCTTGAGCATTTGGGAAAATCTTCTTTATTTCTTCAGTTTCTGTATGTTGCATTGTAGGGGTCTTTTGGTTGTGCAAAGTTACATTTTAGTCGAGCCAGCTCTTCCAATAATCGGCTTCTTGCAAATCGAGGGCGGTTTGGGTTAAGCGCAAAGGGCGGAAGGTATCTACCATTACCGCTAATTCATGCGTTTCTTTTTGTCCGATAGAGCGCTCATAGGCTCCAGGATGTGGGCCATGGGGAATGCCTGCCGGATGCAGGCTAATGAATCCTTTTTCTACATGGTTGCGACTCATAAAATCTCCATCTACATAATAGAGAACCTCGTCGGAATCTATATTGCTGTGATTGTATGGCGCAGGGATGGATTGTGGATGGTAATCGTATAAGCGAGGCGCGAAGGTGCATACCACAAAGTTGTGTGCCTCGAAGGTTTGATGTACAGGAGGCGGTTGATGCACTCTTCCGGTAATAGGTTCAAAATCGGCCGCATTAAAGGCATAGGGGAAATTGTATCCGTCCCATCCCACTACGTCAAAAGGATGCGAAGCGTATTCCACCTCATGCATCTGGTTCTCTTTGCGGATAAAAATCTTGAATGAACCTTTTTCATCGTGGGTTTCCAATTCGGTTGGAAGTCTGAAATCACGCTCGCAAAAAGGAGAGTGCTCCAACAACTGACCGAAGTGGTTGCGGTAGCGCTTGGGCGTTAAAATCGGACTGAAAGATTCAACTATAAAGAGTCGATTGTCTTGTGAATCGAATTCAATCTGATAAATGATTCCTCTAGGAATGATGAGATAGTCGTGCGGACCAAACTTCAAATTTCCAACGAGGGTTCTCAAAGTACCACTTCCAGAATGAACAAAAATCATTTCATCGGCATCTGCATTCTTATAGAAATAAGAGCGCATAGAGTTTTTAGGAGAAGCAAGGGCAATATTCAAATCGTTGTTGAACAGAACCACTTTTCGGCCTTCTAGAAAATCTTCAGAAGGCGCAAGATGCCATCCTTTTAACATTCGGCTAGCGAGGTTGTGTTGCACCGCCGCCTTTGGAGTTTGATCTACAGGATCTTTTAAAGATTGTACCATAGTGGGCCTATGTACATGATACAGTAGCGAAGACATTCCGCTAAATCCTTCGGTACCAAATAATTGTTCATAATACAAACCACCGTCTGGCTTGTTAAAAACCGTATGTCTTTTGTGAGGAATCTTTCCTAGAGTATGATAAATGGGCATAGCTTTCTTTATAAATTCACGAGTTAACAAAGGTATCACCTCAGCCAAAGCACTCTATGACATTTGTCAGCAAAACAAATTCGAATTCAATTCCTAAGGTATTGGAATTCTTGGCTTACAGCAACATCATTGTTGCTCTGGCATCTGGAAGTTTTGTTGGGATATGGCAAATTCAATATCAACTTCCGCTGAGCCAATATGGTTATTTGCTTTTTTTTCTGAGTGTATCGGCCTACGGATATATGCATTTAGCGGAAAGCAAGAAGCCCTCTATGGGCCATCCGGTGCGCATTTTTACTAAAAAGAACAAAGGCTTTGTTCTTGGTTTGAGTCTGCTCTCTGCTTTGGTGGCACTCTATTTTATTTGGTTGGAAGGAATACAAACCAGCCTAGCCTTGCTTCCAGCCCTTCTGATTTCCTTGGCCTACCCCAATAATCCTTGGTTTAAAGGCATTCGATCCAAACCCGGATGGAAGCTTTTGTTTATCGCTTTTACCTGGGCCTATACAAGTACTTTCGTTCCGCTTTGGTTGTATGGAGAACTGCCTACGCAGATTTTAATGACTTCCTTCTTTCAGGTATTCTTTTGGGTCTTTGCACTAGCCATTGCCTTTGATGTGCGCGATATTGCTTTTGATGGAGGAGAATTGCAAACGCTTCCGCAACAAGAGGGCGTTGCGGTTGCCTTGCGTTGGGCTTGGATTGCCATTGCGGCTGTGGAGGTCTCTCTTTTCATTCAGTTTATGCAAGATCAATTGAACTGGCAAGTCTTGCTTGCTCGTTGGATACCCTTAGAATTGAGTTCGCTCTTTTTATGGCGGATCAAGAAAAAAGCAGATCCTTTGTTTATTTCCTTTTGGATTGAAGCCTTGCCCATCATCGCATTTGCCCTCTTATTCTTCTCATCAAAATTCTTTGTCAACTAATTAAGGATAGTACCTTTGAGCAAGATGGAAATAGATTCAGAAATTCGAATTCAAGACGAGAAAGATCCGCTTAAATCTTTCCGCAATGCTTTCCTTATTCCGAAAGATGAAAAAGGAAATGATGTGGTTTATCTCACCGGAAACTCCTTGGGATTACAGCCGAAAGAGGCTAAAACCTATTTGTTAGAAGAACTAGAAGATTGGGCCAAATATGGAGTGGAAGGCCATGTGCATGCACGGAGGCCTTGGGTAGAATACCATTCTTTTTTCTCAGAATCGCTGGCACGTATCATGGGTGCAAAGCCTGAAGAAGTGGTGGCCATGAACGGACTCACTACCAATCTTCACCTTTTAATGGTTAGTTTTTTTAGGCCAAAAGGAAAGAGAACCAAATTGCTTTGCGAAGGAAAGGCCTTTCCATCTGATTTATATGCGTTGCGTTCACAGCTGCGGTTTCATGGATTAGACGATTCCAATCTTATTTTACTCCATCCTAGAGAAGGGGAGCACAGTTTGCGCACGGAAGATATACTGGCGAAGATTCATGAATTGGGCGATACACTTGCCCTTTCAATGCTTGGCGCAGTAAATTTTTATACAGGACAGTTTTTTGAGATTCAGAAAATCACCCAGGCGAT
>CALCFH010000028.1 GCA_937900215.1 uncultured Cryomorphaceae bacterium | reverse complement strand
CGCCATAATCTCCGCAACCAAAATGCCTTCTTCCTCGGCTTTGTGCGCAAGCATTGCTCCTTTTACAACATCGCCAATAGCATAAATGTGTGCCTTAGCAGTCTGCAAAGAATGATTTACCGGAATTCTACCTCTTTCATCTGTTTCTAATCCGGCATTCTCCAATCCTAGTTTATCTGTAAAAGGAATCCTTCCAACCGAAACCAAGCAATAATCTCCACTTACCACAACCTCATTTCCTTTAGAGTCTTTGGCGGTAACGGAAACTACATTGCCCTTGCGCTCTACTTTATTTACAGCATGAGATAAATAGAACTTCACCCCAATCTTCTTTAAAGACTTTGTAAGCTCCTTACTCATAGCAGAATCCATCATTGAAATAATGCGATCTGCGTATTCTACCACACTCACTTCCGCACCCAAACGCGCATATACAGAACCCAATTCCAATCCGATTACCCCACCTCCTATAATTACAAGATGTTTGGGCACCTCCTTTAATTCAAGGGCTTCTGTGGAAGTAATTATGCGCTCTTCATCGATTTGAATAAAGGGAAGATTGCCCGCTTTTGAACCCGTGGCAATTACAATATTCTTAGCTTCTAGCTCTGTCTTGCTTCCATCTGCAGCAGTTACGGCAACTTTTGTATCGCTGATAAAGGAACCAAAACCATGTATTACCTCAATTTTGTTCTTATCCATAAGATATTGAACTCCATCGCAAGTTTGCTTTACAACAGAAGCTTTACGCGCAATCATTTGGGCAAGATTCACTTTGGGCTCTGAAATCTCAATACCATGTTCTGCGAAAGATTTCTTTGCTTGGTAAAAGTGTTCAGATGAATCTAGGAGGGCTTTCGAAGGAATGCATCCTACGTTTAAGCAAGTTCCTCCGAGCGTATCCATTTTCTCAATGATGGCGGTTTTCATTCCCAATTGAGCTGCGCGAAGTGCACAAACATATCCACCAGGACCTGAACCTATAATTACTAAATCGTATTGCTGCATTTTAATCGTTTAAGGGGCTGCAAAGTTCGGGCATTTCAACTTAAAAAAAGCAATTTAATGAATGAATGTGGGCTCTCCATTTAAGAAGGATTACTCCATGCGAAATGGAATTGAAAGGCTTAAAGTAATTCATTTGCAAGATTGGCTAACTCACTTCGCTCGCCCTTTTCCAATTCAATATGCGCAAACAACTTATTCCCTTTGAGCTTATCTATTAAATAAGACAATCCATTGGATTGCTCATCTAAATAAGGTGTATCGATCTGTCGTACATCACCCGTAAAAATGAATTTGGCATTTTCACCGGCTCGGGTAATAATGGTCTTTACCTCATGCGGAGTTAGATTCTGTGCCTCATCTACAATGAAAATTACATTGCTCAAACTTCTTCCACGGATATAAGCCAAGGGAGTCACCAGAATTTTCTCCGACTTTACCATCTCATCTATTTGCTTATACTCCTTGTCTTGCTCGCTGAATTGATTCTTTATTAGCTTCAAATTATCCCACAGCGGCTGCATATACGGATTGATCTTGGCTTTCATATCGCCCGGCAAGAATCCAATATCCTTATTGCTCAAAGGAACGATGGGTCTTGCTAGATAAATTTGATTGAAATCTCTTCGTTGCTCTAAACTTCCCGCCAAGGCTAAAAGCGTTTTTCCTGTTCCCGCCACCCCCTGCAAGCTCACCAACTTAATATCCGGACTCATTATGGCGTGCATGGCGAAGGTTTGCTCCGCATTTCTGGGTTTAATTCCGTAGTAGGTTCTCTTTTCTACCAATTCGTATTGCCGCTCAAAAGGATTGTAATAGCTTAATACCGAGCTTTTATTGCTCTTAAAAATGTAGAAGTGATTGTTAACAGGTTTGAAATCAGGCAGCGCTTTTTCCATTTGCTCTTCCTTTACCCTATGCTCTTTAAATAGAGAGTCGATGATCTCAGGTGGCAATCCGGCTACCTGGCTTTTTCCAGTGAAAAGATCATTTACATCCTTAATCTTTCCCGTTAAATAATCTTCTGCGGCCAGTCCCAATGCCTTGGCTTTGAGTCGAAGGTTTACATCTTTGGTAACCAGAATAACGTTTCGCTTGGGCTCCTGCTCTTGCACCGCCAAAGCCGCGTTGAGAATATTGTGATCGTTCTTTCTCAGTCCGAAAGCTTTTACCGCATCCTGCTCTAGGGCTTGGGTAGACATCACCACTTTAAATTTTCCGCGGGTACTTCCATTCAAAGGAATCCAATCTTGCAAACTCTTTTGTCCTGCTTTCTTGTCTAGGAAGCGGATGAATTCTCTCGCCTCGTAGTTTTTAGTGTCGCTGCCTTTTTTAAACTCATCCAACTCTTCCAATACTGTAATGGGAATCACCACATCGTGTTCTTGGAAGTTCTGAATGCTCTTGTGATCAAAAATGATCACAGAAGTATCCAAAACAAAGATCTTTCTACTCACCGCTTTGTTTCTGGATGTTTTAGGCTTGTCTTCAGACTTAGTGGTCTGAACAGCAGTCTTCTTGGGTGAACTCACCGGCTTTGTAGTGGGCATAGATTCAGAATCTTTTTTCGCCCCTCTTTTTAATAGTGCCATGAATTTGATTTGAAGTAATAGATTTGCTGGAATATAGAAAAGACTTTCATCTGAGATTCTTTTCAAAACTTCTTTCTATCCACCTTTTATTCACATTATCTGTATGTTAAGTCAAGAAATAGTACGCGAGACCTTCTCTTTCATTCGCAATCCAGAACTCATCCAAAAAATAGCTGAGCATGGCATTTTACTGGAGTTTGAGAACGACGATATCATTCTGGATCAAGGAATGCCTATTTCACATGTGCCTGTTGTGGTGTCGGGAAGCATTCGAGTCATCCGTTCTGATGAAGAAGGACATGAAATTTTGCTCTACTATTTAACATCGGGTGATAGTTGTGCTTCGAGTATGAACGGTGGATTTGGTAAAAGTTACAGCGAAATACAAGCGATAGCGGAAGGACCAACTACGGTTATTGGCATCCCTCCTCAATATGTAAACGATTGGATTCAAGAATACGAAGAGTGGAAGAATTTGGTCATTGGCACTTTCCAAAGGCGATTCGACGATTTGCTTCACAGTTTAGAATCTGTAGCTTTTAATCAGTTGGATGAAAGACTTATTGAGTATTTAGAGAATCGATCGGAACTCACGGGATACTCCATTCTAAAAACCTCTCATGCCGAAATCGCCTCTCAACTGAATTCCAGTCGCGAGGTAATCTCTCGTCTTCTTAAACAGCTGGAAAGAATGGGCAAATTGAAGCTTTCTAGAAATAGCATTGAATTGATTAAGCTGCGATAGTTCTTAGTGAATGGGTTGTTTTGAGTGCGATGGGCTACACCCATCGCTAGTGTATTGCGCCCTTTCAGGGCTTGGTTGCTGATTGCTTCCTCATGGTCTGAACTGTGATTTGTGGGATGAATGGGATAGCTATGATTGGTTTCTGTTTTTCTATAAAAATTAAAATTCTTCTTCCAGACGATGGGCTACACCCATCGCTAGTGTATTGCGCCCTTTCAGGGCTTGGTTGCTGA
>CALCFH010000027.1 GCA_937900215.1 uncultured Cryomorphaceae bacterium | reverse complement strand
TACATCCACTCCTTCAGGCTCAATACCGAAGTGTTTTCCTGCATCTTCTTCGTTACCTAGAATTACATCACAGCCTGCAACTAGTTCAGGCATTACCTCGCCTGGCTCTTTGCCCCAATTCCATAATTTCTTGCGATAATTCAAATCAGTAGAAACGGTTACACCCATTTCATTTGCAATTTGAATGGCTTCTAAACAAGCCTCGGCAGCGGCCTCTGAAACAGCAGGCGTTATGCCCGTCCAATGAAACCAACCGGCATCTTTAAGGATTTCTCTCCAGTTTATAGAGCCCTTTTCAATAGTAGAAAAAGAAGAAAACGCGCGATCGTATACCACCTTGCTACCCCGACTCACCGCTCCGGTTTCTAAGAAATAAATACCCAAGCGATCTCCACCATAGAGAATATGATCGGTTCCGACATTGCGCTTTCGCATTTCCATTACAGCGCATTTTCCAATATCATTATTGGGAACGCGGCTTACGAAATCTACTGGAACACCATAGTTTGCAAGAGAAACAGCGACGTTTGATTCACCTCCTCCATAGATGGCATCAAAATGACTAGCTTGTGAGAATCGCAAAAAGCCGTGAGGCGCAAGACGCAACATTATCTCTCCAAAAGTGACTACTTTTTTCATGTTTAATTGACTTAAGAGAAGGCTAGACCTCCGTTAATATCTACGTTATTTCCAGTTAGAAAGGAAGCCTCATCAGACAATAAATAGGCGACTAAATCAGCAACTTCACTCGCACGCCCTTCTCTTTTAAGTGGTGTAGCGGCCGCCACATTCTGACGAACAACATCTTTGGTAAATTCATCATGGAAGGTAGTATTGATCATACCCGGACAAAGAGAGTTTACCCGAATACCTTGTGGACCGAGTTCTTTTGCTAATCCCCTTGTGTAAGTCATTACAGCCGCTTTAGATGCAGCATAGATAGCCGCACCCGGTCCTCCCCCATCTCTTGCTGCTTGCGACGCAAAATTTACAATTGCAGCTCCCGCGGGCATAAAAGGAACACAGGCTTGGGTTACTAAAAAAGTAGAATTAAAATTCAGACGCATCAACAGATTCACAAAATTCTCATCCATCTCAGAAAGCGTCTTTCTGGCTACCAGACCACCCGCTACATTGACTAGATAATGAATACTACTTCCGAAGGCCTTAGTTGCCTCTGAAACTACCTTTTCAACATCTGCTTTTTTAGTCATATCACCTTGAACAATAATAGACTCTCCTCCAAAGGAATGAATCAAATCTTGCGTTTCCTTGGCATCATCCGGATTGTTAAAATAGTTGATAACCACCTTAACTCCTTCCTCAGCTAACTTCACAGAAACAGCCTTTCCGATATCTCTGGCACCTCCTGTTACAATAGCTACTTTTCCTTTTTGGTTTTTCATTTGACTAGTTATTAATTTTTACGCGCTTTATTGTTCCTCCTAAAAGCCAGATCATACCAATACCAATGGGTACAAGTAGAGCTCCTAATAAAAAGAATGGGACATAACTCGATACGGTTATAATGGGTACTAGCCAAATGGTTATCAATACTCCGATTACAGCAGCTGTGCCGCCGATACCTGAGAGAGTACCTACATTTTTACCACTAAAATAATCGCTTGGCAGGGTTTGGATGTTTCCAATTGCCATTTGAAATCCGAATAATATTAGGGCTATTAGCAATACCGCTTTTAAGGGTGTCGCCGCGGTTGCAGTAAG
>CALCFH010000026.1 GCA_937900215.1 uncultured Cryomorphaceae bacterium | reverse complement strand
AGTAACTCCATTAAGGTAGCGCGTTTGGTAGCTATCCAATACTTAAATCAAATGCTGTATGCTTTGGAGGAGGATAAATTAGAGGAGGCATTTCAGAATGGCTTAAAGGCGAAATTTGTGTATCCAAAAGGAGATTTAAATGCAGCCGATCAGGTGATATGGAGTTGGATAGAAAAACACGACTATTCCAATCCATACTATTTCGACATTCTCCGTTATGCATGGGCGGGCATGCCAACAGAAGACAGGCAGCTTTTCTCAAATTCTATTGAATACTATGGACAGCAATGGATGGAGGGAGAAATCTCCGAAGAACGCTTTCAACAATGGGCAGATTTCTTTTCTAGCGCTTTTATAGATCTCGACTCAAACCAAAGCTATGTAAATGCTCAAATTGAGATTATTCGTGGAACCCATGCTTTCAATCAAGGCGAAGTGTTGAACACCTTACACTTTGGAATTAAAGCGATGAATATCAATGAGTCTAGCCAACGAGCTCGCTCTCTTTTGTTGTACGGTTTAGCGCAAGGAAGTAGCCTAGGTTTAATAGGTGAAGAGGATTTAATGGACAGCGTGTTTACCTATACACAACGCTATCCCAGCTTATTGGAATTTCCACTCTGGAGAAATCTAGTGGCTCAAATTTATATTTCCAAGGCGATCTACTCTATTGAAAGAAAACAATTTTCACAAGCTGAGAAAAATCTAGAATCTATGGAGGCTTTGTTGCAAGGCACATTACCCGAGATTATACACCGAGATCATCTTTCAAGAGCCTATAGTAAAGTGGCCCATTATGTATACCAAAGGAATTCAAAACAAGCACTAGAATGGGTTGAAAGAGGCTTGCGCTATGTGCCCGAAGATCCACTCCTAAACAACCTAAAGGCATACTATTCTAAAAATTAGAAATTGTCGAAAGTGAGTCGTAGATTTTTAGAAATGGCCACTTCCAACTCTTCACTGTGGTTGTAAACAGCTACTATTTCACCTTCAATGGTAATGTACTGACCTCTCTCCATTTTTAGAACTTGCAAAGCCGAATTCTGAGCCTCATCTTTCATGGGTATGCTGTTCCTATAGAAATCGCTTTCGCTACGCTGCACTATTTCTTTCCAAGATTTTCCTCTGGGTACAAAATAATATTTCACTTTGCCTTTGGGCATAGGATCTAGGAAGAACTCTATCTCAAGCATTCTATCTATTCCTTGATTGTACTCCTTTACGGAATGTTCAATCACTGGCTGCGGCTTATTCTTATTGGTATAGTCTTTTTCATAATAGCCCAGCAGTGGTCTGTTTAAATAATATTCAATGTGCAATCGTGGATTTCCACTTTTAAAGAATTCTCGATACACACCCTGCCTCTTTCCATCTACATAATGCGTTTCTCTTTTAAGCAGGCCTTTTTCATCATAGAGTCTCGAAACACCATGTAACTGATTGTCTTTGTATTGGCTGTCTTTCCAAAGTTGACCATTTTGAAAAAATACTCTTGCTGGACCATTCCTCACTCCATCTTCATACTGAATTTCTGTTATCCTGCCCGTTTTAGGATTTACTTTTCTATCCACTCCGGTTATAAAAACATCGCTGGATTTTGAATCTGTATTTTCATGATCGGATGT
>CALCFH010000025.1 GCA_937900215.1 uncultured Cryomorphaceae bacterium | reverse complement strand
TCTCCCTTTTCAACAAGACAGTACTTGGAGCCTAGCCTTGCAATTGTATTCCGCTTGGATTCAAGTGGAAGAAGAACAATTTACCGCAGAATTAGATAGCAGCCTCTTAGAACTTCGAAGGGAATTCAACGAAAGATCCAATCAACAAGGCATTTCCCGCGCCTCCTATCTTTATCTCAGACCTCAGTTGGCGGCCGGTAATTTCAACCGAGTACTGGAAGCTTTGCGCACTTACTCATCGCAAAAAAGACAATCTATCGATTCAACCCTCTTGTGTACGGTACTTCAAGATTTGGGGTATATCGCCGAGAAGTTAGACAATTCAGAAGCGGCACTACAGTATTATAAGACCGCATTAAAGCATTCCATTCCCCTTGGCTTTTGTAGCTCAAGCATTGTGAGCTATAAAAATCTATCGCGCGTATTTAGCCAACTGCAGCAGGGAGATAGCGCTCAATACTATATGAATACTGCATTATTTATGGCAGAGAACTGCGAGTATGCAGGTGTTTTGTTGAATGCCAAATTGATAGTAGAATCGGCCCGATTTAAGTCTGAGTTGGGATTGTTTCCCCTAGCCGAAGCCGATTTCTTGCGGGCGAGAGAACTCTATACTCAAATGAATAGCCAAGGGCCCATGATTCGCTTGGATGGGTTGCGCGCAGAGAATTTCAGAAGGGCAGAGCGCTATAAGGAGGCTCAGCGCTTGGGATTGAAAACTCTGCAAATGAGCCGACAAAGAGGAATGCGACTGCAAGCGAAAGAAAGTCTGTTTCTCTTGGCAGAAGTAGCCAAAGCCCAAGGCCAATACAAGGCCTCCATTGAATTTCAAGATCGCTATTTATCGCTGAACGATTCTATTCTGGACTTAAAAGCCAGAGAATCTTTGGCGCGCTTGGAGATGGATTTACTCTTTCAACAACAATGGAAGACAGACAGCCTCCATTATGCACATAAGCAGGATCTATTTGAGCTGGAACAAAGAGCCAAGCTACGCAGACAGCGAATACAGACTCAGTTGATCTTTGTAATTGCACTGGCAATTGTACTCCTTGCCCTGATGTTGCTATTGCGTTTGCGACTCTTGCGAAAATCAAAGAATGCCTTGCAACTAGAAAGAGATAAATCCGAACGTCTACTGCTCAATATCCTTCCAGCCGAAGTAGCGGAAGAATTAAAACACAAGGGGAAAGCCACCTCCAAACGCTTTCCAAACGCATCGGTATTGTTTACCGACTTCCATCGTTTTACCGATTTGAGCAGAAGCATGGATCCCGAAGAATTGGTAGATGAGTTGCACAGCTGCTTTGCGGGATTTGATGCGATTATTGAAAAATACCATCTCGAAAAAATCAAAACCATTGGAGATGCCTATATGGTAGCCGCCAACTTAAGCCAAGATCTAGATTCAAAAAGCTTGGACTTGGTGCGGGCGGGATTGGAAATGCAGGAGTTCATAAAATTGCGCAAGCAGCAAAGGGAGAAGGAAGGGAAGTGGAGCTTTGAAATGCGATTGGGAATCCATACGGGCACTGTGATCGCGGGTATTGTAGGCAATAAAAAGTTTCAATACGATATTTGGGGCGAAACGGTAAACATTGCCAGTCGTATGGAAAGCAACGGAGCCATAGGCGAAGTAAACCTAAGCGAAAAGACCTACGAAGAAATAAAGCATCACAAAGAATTCGACTTCCAATCTAGAGGCAGCCTTGCGGTAAAAGGAGCAGGAGAAATGAATATGTTCTTCGTGCGCAGGAAGTCCTAAGGGCTGTGTTTATTCAGTCCCTTCGGTAATAGATGGAAAGGTAAGTATGCATTGCCATCCACCTAAATTACGGCTGTAGCCACTGTCTTCTTTCATGAGTTCGGCGGATGGAAATTGTAGCGAAGACGGATATACCCTTTCCAGCACGAAAATCGCTCAAAGAAAAGCTCAAATCTCAGGCAACGCCCATAGCACAGACTACAGAGGAAT
>CALCFH010000024.1 GCA_937900215.1 uncultured Cryomorphaceae bacterium | reverse complement strand
TAAACAAAAAGAATGGACCAAAGAGAAGGAAGAGAAATAGCAAAAAGCCCAGAATGCCATGGCTGGCGAATTCTTGTAGGTATTCTGAGTGATAATTGTAGTTTTTCTCGGTGATAGAGTAGCTGCGTTCACCATTCCAGAAATAGGCATCTTCCGATTGCAACTCCTTTTGAAGGGCGTCATTTCCATCGCCTGTACCCGTTCCAAAAACGAAGTTTTTTTGAATCACGGCATAGCTGTTTTTCCAGAGGAAGAAACGGGCATTGGTCTGTTTTCCTTCTAAGTCATTCCAAACGAGAACGCGTATTTCATCTCCGGTTTCGATGAGTCTACGTCGGAATTCTGGGGAGGAGCTGAGGATAAGCAGCGTTATAATTCCGCCTATCCACAGCAATTTTTTAATCTGAGGCATTTGCGGTAAATGATGTTTTGCCACCATCCATTGCAGTATTCCAAAGACCAACCATTGAATTCGGATGGCGGCTAAGGCCAGCATTACAATGAACAATAGAATGGGAAGGAGGTAGAGTAGGGCAGTCTTTTGCCTTCCTTCTATCCACTTTAGAATGGCAAAATGAGAGGAAAGCGCTGCTGCAAAGCTGAGGTACATGCCTAAATAGTGCCCAGGTAACATGGGCCATAACATCAGCTCATGATAGAAAAAGGCATCTGTATTTCCTTGTAGATAGCGATAAGAAGCTAGGGTGAGTAGGAGGAGGCAGCTCAAGGCCGTGCCCCATATAAAAGCGTTTAGAACTACTTTTTTGTTGAACTGAAATTTCGCGTCCAACATAGCCAAGGCCAATGGCCACGCAACCATTGGAATCTTAACCACCCAAACTCTTTCGGCTTCAGAAAGATTGCTGCTGTAAAGCAAACCGATGCCGGTATAAGCAAACAGCAGAGCGGGAACAACGAAAAAGGGATTCTCAAAAGCAGCGATGAAAGAGTTTTTCCAATCGAATCGCAAAATCCAACCTAGGCCAAAGAGCATTAAGCCCAAGGCAGTAGGAAGTAGTTCTACTTGAAAGGGAAGCAAGAAGCAAAACCAGATAAGTCCTAGCCAGAGTAAAGCCAGTCTCCATTTATCTAGCACTGCCTTGGTCATTTTTTGGCGACAGTGAGTAGTTCGCTGTACTCGGCAGACGAATTCAATAGAGTTACAGCCTTGGCACTTACCTCATCAAAGCGCAAATTGAAGATAACCTGCCCTTTATCGTAGGTATAGCGCTGAGCAAGTTCTCCACCCAGCCAACGGGTAATCTGCTCTTGATGCTTTTCTATTTCTCCTTTTTTAAGGGTCTCAATACTACTGCGCAGCTTGTTTACTTCCGACTCCAAATTGTCGAATCCTTCTTTGTCGTAAGCCATTTCAAGCTCCATTAGAACTTCTTCCGTATAGGTTTCAAAAGTGAAGTTCTTCTTCTTGGCATAAGAAGCAAAGGCATTAAAAGTAGGTTTGTCGACTTCATATACAGCCGGATCGAAGTCTATTTTTAGATGGTCTGCATGGTATTCGTTCACGAAATCGAAAACGAGGTCTTTTTCCAAAAGGCCGTACAGAACAGTAGGGATTTCTTTTTCCTCAATGGCCAGGTCTGGATCTACACCTCCTCCATCTAAAACGGGTCTTCCTTTTTGGGTATAAAAAACCTTTCTCAAACTATCTGGAATGCTCTTCACTCGTCCCGTTTCGTCTCTCTCAGAATAGTTGATGGCTTGAATACACCTTCCACTCGGGGTATAATATTTGGCAATGGTAAGCTTCAGTTGAGTGCCGTAATTCATGGGTTTAGATTGTTGCACCAATCCTTTTCCAAAAGAGCGTTGGCCCAAAACAATGCCTCTATCGTAATCTTGAATAACGCCAGCTACAATTTCGCTCGCAGAAGCCGACTGACCATTTATCAGAATAGCCAATGGAATCTCGGTGTCGATGGGGTTGCCCATTGTAGAATACAAAGCACTGGCCTCCTTCACCTTACCCTTGGTTCTAACTACCTCTTTTCCTTTATCGATAAATAGATTACTCACATTAACCGCCTCGTTCAGCAAGCCACCTGGATTGCCTCTAAGGTCTAGAATGAGACCTTTTAATTTGCCGTTGGCGCTCATGGCCTCGTAGGCTGCTTTGACCTCGTCTGAGGCACGGGCGGAGAACTGACTCAAATAGATATAGCCAATTCCCGGGGCTATTTCGGCATAGTGAGGCACATTTTTTACAATGATATCGCTGCGCACAATGGTCTTTTTAAATTGCTTTCCAGCGCGTTCAATGAGAAGCTCTACCTTGGTGCCTGGGGCTCCTTTCAGCAGTCTGCTCACTTCATCCATAGACCTTTTCTTTGCCTCCAAATCGGCTACTTCCAGTATTAAATCGCCCACTCTTAGTCCAGCCTTATCTGCCGCTTCTTCCTTTTTTATGGAAGCAATCACGGGATAGTCGCCTTTGGGACGAATTTCGGCTCCCACGCCACCATATTGTCCGGCGCTTTGAGAGCGAAAATCTTCCACATAGCTTTCCGGAATATAATTGGTGTAGGGATCTAATGAGCTCAGCATGGCATTGAGTGCCACATCCATCAATTCAGAAGGCTTTTGCTCATCTACATAATTCTGATTGATTTCTCGGTAAACGGCTGCAAATATCTCCAGCTGCTTATTTAATTCAAAATAGTTGTTTTGGAAGGCTATTCCGCCTAAACTTATAGAAACAGCAAGAAAGCCAAAGGCTATTCGTTTAATGATGGGAGCTCTTTTCATGCGGTGAAAATAGAGCATTCACAGATTTTTATTGTCATTCTTCTGCGCTTAGGCAATAGTAGGTGGGTGATTTTGAAACGAGCGAACTTTTGGTTTGGTATATCTGGCTCGGTAAATAGGCTGCGCAGGAAAGAACAAGTGGTATCCGTTGCGAATTCCTTTCTTTGCAAATCTGATTTTTAAATCGCTATGCCAGCCTCCTTTGCTCCCATAAGTGTCATTCTTCCTTTTTATCAAGGCGATGTTCCTGCCTATCTTGATCTGGCATTGAAAAGCCTATTTGAGCAAAGCCTTCGTGCCGACGAGGTGGTTTTAGTTCAAGATGGAGCGGTTTCAGAAGCGCATTTAGAAGTGATTCGGAGCTGGATGGAGCGCATGCCTGAGATTCGCTTGCTAGAGCGACCCGTAAACGGCGGCCTCTCTAAGGCTTTGAATTCAGGTATTGAAGCAGCGAAAAACGAATGGTTGGCTCGTATGGATGCCGACGATATTTGCCTGATAGAGCGCTTTGAAAAGCAATGGAAGTGCATACAAGAGAAACCTGAATTGGATATTTTGGGTTCTTGGATTGTAGAGTACGACGAATCTATGCGCCAAATACTGGGCGAAAGGCGTTTACCTGAAACACACAAAGAATTGCTTGCCTATGCAAAATGGCGCTGCCCGTTCAACCATATGACTGTAATGTACCGCAAATCGGCATTGCAAGATTTGGGATGTTATAAAGATTTTGGAGCTGTAGGCGACGATTATGAATTATGGGCAAGGTTTTTTATGAATGGATTTGTGGGTTATACCATTCAAGAATCATTGGTACACGCCCGCACGGGTTCAGATTTTTTTGTGAAGAGGAGAAGAGGCTTGCGCTATTTGAAGAATGAGTTGAATGAGATTCGTGAACTGAAGAAAATGGGAATGATCAATTCTTTTCACTTCGCCGTTCATTTTGTGGTTAAATCCATTGTTCGCCTGGCTCCTGTTTGGATGGTTAAGTGGGTCTATTCTACACTAAGAAGGGGCGCTTGATGCAAAAGGTCTTGTACAAGAACATTGTGTATCTGCTTATTACACAAGGAGCTAATTTTATTCTGCCACTCATTACATTGCCTTATATCACCAGAGTAGTAGGGCCTGAGAACTACGGACTTATAGAGTTTTCCACCGCAGTGATTCTGTATTTTTCGGCAGTGGTAATTTTCGGTTTCAATACCACGGCCACCCGAAGAATTGCCGCATATGCCAAGAACGAAAAGCAAATAGCCTCTACCTTCTCCATAGTTTTTTACACCCGTCTACTCCTCTTAATTGGGGTATCTGTACTCTTTTGCATTGTACTCTATTCTGTGCCTGCTTTGGAGGAAAAAAGGCTATTGCTATGGTATGCCTTTCCCATGGTGGTTGGATGGGCTCTGTATCCAGAATATGTTTTTCAAGGACTGCAAAAGGCAGGCATTCTGGCCTTCATTAATATTGTTGTTAAAGCACTGGCAGCAGTTGCCATTTTTTCACTTATTCAGTCGAAGGAAGACTATCCCATCGTTTTGGCTATAAATGGATTCGCTCAAATTGGGGTAGCGCTTTTCACCTTGTTCTACACTTTGAAGAAGCTCCCTTATTTAAAGCTACGACTGCCAGCCTCGAGAATGGTAAAGGCCTATTTGAAGCAAGGTTTGTATGCCTTTGTTTCTCATTTTTCGGTACGTGTATCTACTTTTAGTTCGGTGCTAATTCTGGGTTTATATATACCTGAAAGAGAATTGGGCTATTTTGCCGCTGCTGCCAAACTCATTATCGTTGCGCAGAGTTTTATGTTCCTGCCTTTGGTTGGAGCCTTGTTTCCATTTTTGTCGAATGTCTACAAAAGAGATCCACTCGAATATGCCCGACAGTTTAAGAAGCTCTTTCTGTACACGGTTCTTTTTGGGTTGGTAGCCACTCTCGTGTTGTACCTGCTAGCCCCTTTTATTGTGCAGCTTGTTTTTGGCCAAGACTATGCTTCGGCAGTACCCCTACTTCGAATTCTATCCATCCTTTTGCTGCTCACCTCTTTCAGTCATTTCTATTCTTATCAAGGCTTAATGGTTTTAAAGGAAGACCGCAAATACCTCATTTTAGTGCTGAGCACAGGAGCACTAACGGCAATCCTCAATTTTAGCATCCTTCCCTATACTGGTGTTTTTGCTGCCACTTGGATTAAAGTTGTGATAGAAGTATTTATGGTGATTGTGGGTTATTTGCTCTTTAAAAAGGCAATGAAGAACAAGATTACATCCGCCTAAAATCAAGAGAAAATAATTTTCTTTGCATTCTCTAAAGCAAGGGAATAGAAGGTTGGAGAAAGGCCCTGCGGTTTATCTGGCTCAGACTCGTATTCATCCTTTGAATAAAGCGTATTTTGCAAGAGAATTAAAACATTGAATGGTCCTATGTGGATTTACTTTGGGAATGGTGATGGCAGAAAATCTTTTATTTAAGTCTTTGTTTTGATTCCATTTGCCCCCATAGCCTCCTTCATCACTGCCTTTTTAATCACGTATTTTTCAATCCCAGCTGTTATTCGTTTGTCTCTGGTTAAGAGGCTGTATGATAAGCCAGACAAGCGAAAGCTTCATAAGCAGCGCATTTCTCCCTTGGGTGGAATAGCCATTTTTGGTGGAATGCTCATGTCTTTTGTTTTCTTCAGCTCGGGTTTGGTGAACCCAAAGCTCAATTCATTGTTGGTGGCTCTTTTTGTTCTCTTTATAACCGGCGTGAAAGACGATCTTTTTCCTCTTACTCCCTATAAAAAGTTCTTGGGTCAGATTTTGGCCATTTCCATTTTGGTATTTCAGGGAGATGTGCGCTTAGAGAGTCTGTATGGCTTGTACAATATTGGAGTGTTGCCCTATTGGACAAGCGTTTCTATAAGTATTCTGTTTTTCTTGGGCATTGTAAACTCCTTCAATTTTATTGACGGTATAAACGGATTGAGTAGCGGTTTAGGCTTGGTTGTAAGTCTCACCTATGCCATTTGGTTCAATCATTTTAACGAGCATTTGTTTCTCATTCTCGCATTGAGTAATGCCGGTGCGCAGCTGGCATTCTTAAGGTACAATCTCTTCAATGCCAAAATTTTCATGGGAGACAGCGGTTCCATGATTTTGGGCTTTCTCAACGCGGCCATGACCATTTATTTTCTTCAGGCCAATGAGCGCTTTATCAATCCAGAATTGCTGCACATAGACGCTTTGGTCTTTGCTTCTGCCGTATTGGTTATTCCCGTAGCGGATACTCTACGTGTTATTTTCTACAGAGTATTTGTATTGAGAGTGTCTCCACTGCATGCAGACCGCAATCACATTCACCATTTATTGTTAGACATTGGATTTACTCAGCTCAAGGCCACTCTTTTGCTGGTTTTTATCAGTGTGCTCTTTACGCTCTTTGCCTACTATATGAATGATTACTTTCGTGCCAAGTATTTATTGTTGATGGTGTACGGACTAGCCTTTCTGCTGGCTCAAATTCCACAAACAATTAAAAGAAAGCAAGCCAAACTTGAAGAAGGTGTTGAATGAAGTAGAAAGCCTAAAGGGAGAGAAAAGATTTTTCTATCTCCTCTGCTTTCTCTTTTTTGTACTGCCAAGTGGGAATCAATTGCTTTCTAACCTTGCCTTATTCGCTCTATTTGTGCACTCTCTTATCTCATTCAACAAGGCGGAAGCAAAAAGTGCCTTGTTGAATCCGCTTGTTTTTCTTCCCGCCCTTTTCTTTCTCTATTATGCCAGCTCTGCCTTTTGGTCTAGCAATGTAGATGCGGTTGCAAGTGCTTTGGAAACCAAATTATCTATCTTGTTTTCCCCCTTTTTCTTGGCTTTGAATAGACGGTTTTTGAAAGAACGCTATTGGCTTTCTATGCTCAAAGCGCTGGTGTACGGTTCTCTAGCTGTTTTTATTCTTGCCATGCTACGGGCAACCTACAGGGCGTTTTTGGAGGGCAAGAGCTATTTCACAGTAGACTCTATAAGGGGGAGTGTAGATGTATCGTTCTTTACCTATCAGGAGTTAATAGATGTGTTTATGCATCCCGGATACTTTGCCACCTATTTGGGTATAGCTGCACTTATCTGTATTTACTTTATCTTTTATTCAAACCATAAAATACGGTGGAGTTTCTTTCTGCTAATCTTGGTTGTTGCCCTTGTTTTGGTGCAAGGAAGAATAAATTTACTGGCTTTTATAGCGGTAGTTGGATTGGGAATTTTCCTTTATACATTGAAATCGAGGCAGTATAAACTGCTTTTCATTCCGCTCTTTGGTGCGATGGCCCTTGCATTATTCTTGTTTTTTGCACCCAAGACATTAAAAGATCGGTATCTCTCTATGCCTGACTTTAGCTATACCATCTCAGGCGGACCAGAGGAGTTCTCCAGCGCCACTTATCGATTGGCTAATTGGAGCTCGAATTGGAAGTTGGCCCAAGAAGATATTTGGTTTGGAAAGGGAATCGGCGATCGATACGAAGCCATTTTAGATAATTATAAGAAATTAGGCTTTCATCAGGGTTATATCCGTGGATTTAATGCCCACAATCAGTTTTTAGAAATTCTTATTGGCGGCGGTATTGTAGGGCTGCTATTTTATTCTATTTGGCTTTGGGGCTATTTTATTCTCGCTGCCCAAGCCAAAGACTATCTACTCATGGCCTGCTTAACCTTCTTTTTGTTTTGCACTTTAACGGAGTCTATGTTAGAGCGCGCATGGGCTATATTGTTGCTCATGCATTTCTTTCCTATCGGATTGCTCGTAGCCCAAAAAAGACTTCTCGGTGAAGAAACTGCGGAAACTTGAATTAGGAAGAGTAGACCAACTTCAACAAAGAGGCTAAGCTCTTTTTAAGATGTTCGAGCTTAGGAAGCTCTTTTCCAACAAAAATGAGCAGGAAATCTATGTTGGATTGGTTTGGGAGGATGCTGTCTTGAATGGCGGCTAATTCTAAGCGAATGGCTTCACGCATCATTCTCTTTATTCTATTTCGGTCTACTGCTCTTTTGAATAGACGCTTTGAGGCAACAACGGCGATGCGGATGCCCTGCTGCTCATTGGTGTTGTAAATGAGCTTTATGGGATATTTAACCTTGCCTTTGCCTGTTTTTACAAGAAGGGCAATTTCTTTGCTCGATTTTAACCGGTATGTAGAGAGAAGCGGATTCAAAGGAATCCTTTATTTTCCTTTGTTCACCTCCTTAACATAGGCTTCAATAGCCATAGTCATGGAAGGGAACTTGCTAGAAGGTGCTTTAATATTGATAATCAAGCCTGCTTCTTCAGCTGCTTGAGTGGTGGTTGATCCAAAAACAGCAATACGGGTTTCGTTCTGTTTGAAGTCCGGGAAATTTTGGAAAAGGGATTTAATTCCGCTCGGACTAAAGAAAACCAACATATCGTAGTTGACATCGGCTAAATCAGACAAATCACTTGATACGGTCTTGTAGATAACCGCACGTGTGTAATTGATTTTATTATCGAGTAAAAACTTAGGGATATCTGGTTTTAAAGAGTCGCTAGATGGCAGTAAAAACTTTTCGTCCTTGTTCTTTTTCAAATGAGGAAGCAGGTCTTTAAAGTCGCCATTGCCAAAGTAGATTTTGCGCTTGCGGTAGACCACATACTTCTGTAAGTAAAGGGCTATGGCTTCTGAAGGACAGAAATACTTCAGTTCATTGCTAATGGGTATCCTCATTTCTTCGCAAATACGAAAGAAGTGATCTACCGCATTTCTACTAGTGAAAATAACTGCACCATGCTCTGCCGGATTGACCTTGTCTTTTCTAAAATCTGCATGCGCCACACCTTCAACGTGAATAAAAGGGCGGAAATCGATTTTAATTTTATTTTTCTCTGCTAGTTCTTGATAAGGCGAACTTACGTCCGTCTTAGGTTCCGGCTGAGATACAAGAATAGATTTGATTTTCAATTCCAATGTTTTTATGCCTTTAAACCGGTCAATTTCCACAATTCACCCATGTGATGAATTACTACCAACCAAGGGAGAATTTCCAGCGCGCAAAGGTAGTAAAAAAGGTAGGTAATTGATACCGGGCTTCTAGATCGAAAGGATTGTATAGATCTTCCAACCGCCCAGAGATACGAAATGGCCAGAAGTGTAGAAAGAATAATGGCTATCCAAACCGGATCAAAGGGTGAGAATAGGGCAATAAATGTGAGAGGGATAAGGCCTAAAGCGCTCCAATGCCAAAGAAAGGCTTTGATGAATATTTGGTTATTGATTTCTTTCCCCCTCTTAAATATCCAGCCTAAAAGTATTGCAGATTGTCTTTGAATTTGGCCTAAGATTACTAGAAAAAGTATAACGGCAATGTAAAATTTCCAATCACTGGCTTGCAGTTCTTGCCTTCTGATAAAGCGATAGCAAACCACTAGGGTAAGCGGAACAATGGAATAAAACAGCAAGGCTTTTAGAAGCAAAAAGGTATCAAACGGAATGGCTCTGTCTGGATTGTAGAACTGATATAGGCTTCGCGTATTGGTTACACTATCTGTCAGGGCTTTGTACTTTCTTGGAAACACAATGCGAGTGTAAATGAATACAATACAGCCGATTAGTAAAATTAATACGGTCCAATCTGTATTGTGTGCGAGTCTTTCCAAGCCGCAAAGGTACGGGCTGAATTGGCTTCTTTACTGTGGCGATTAAACCATTGTTGAAGTATACCTTTGCAGCAAACACTATGGTATGGCAACAGATCAGTTTCAATCTCCCGATTATTATTTAATGGATGAGCTGCTCAGTGATGAGCACAAGTTGGTTAGAGATACTACCCGTTCTTGGGTTAAAAAAGAGGTTAGTCCGATTATCGAAGACTACGCTCAAAAAGCAGAATTTCCAAAACAGCTAGTTAAAGGCTTGGCAGAG
>CALCFH010000023.1 GCA_937900215.1 uncultured Cryomorphaceae bacterium | reverse complement strand
TGCCTAAATCACTTAAGTTGTCTATTACTTCATCTACCCAACCTTGACTGAAGCGGGTGTGCATTGCTTTTGGATTTACCTCTGCAGTTATGCTAATGCATCCTGCAATATTGCCTGCTTTGGGTTGTGCGCCGCTCATTCCTCCTAAGCCAGAGGTAACAAAGAGCTTTCCTTCTAATCCTTCTCCGTGCTTCGAAATTTTACGTCCTGCATTTAGAACGGTAATGGTCGTTCCATGCACAATACCCTGAGGTCCGATGTACATATACGACCCGGCGGTCATCTGCCCGTACTGAGTAACTCCGAGCGCATTGAATTTCTCCCAATCATTTGGCTGAGAGTAATTCGGAATCATCATACCATTGGTTACAACCACTCTAGGAGCATCAGGATGACTTGGGAAAAGCCCCATTGGATGACCAGAATACATATGTAAGGTCTGCTCCTCAGTCATCTCAGAAAGATATTTCATGGTCAGCCTATACTGTGCCCAGTTTTGAAATACAGCGCCATTTCCGCCGTAGGTTATCAGCTCTTGAGGATGCTGAGCCACCGCAGGATCTAGATTGTTTTGTATCATTAACATGATAGCCGCAGCTTGAGCACAAGCGGCTGGATATTCCTCTATCGGTCTAGCATATATTTTATAGTCCGGTTGAAAGCGATACATATAAATTCTGCCGTAGACTTCTAGTTCTTCTACAAACTCAGGGGTTAATACCGCATGATGTTCTTTTTTAAAATACCGCAGAGCATTTTTTAAAGCCAGCACTTTTTCTTCTTCAGATAAAATATCCTTGCGCTTAGGCGCATGACTTAAGCTGGAATCGTATTTTTTTGGAGGAGGGAGTTCGGTTGGAATTCCCATTTTAATTTCTTCTTGAAAAGCCTTAAGACTCATTTCAATGGGGGCAGATAGGTTCATTTCTTTCGAATTTTTCCAAGGTTTTTGTCGAAGCCATACGGACAATGTTTGCATCCACTCTGACAGCAGTGGCCTCTTTTGAGGTGGTAACTTTCAGTGAAAACGATAAAGCCCTCTGGGGATAAATAATAATCGTCTGGATGTAAGTTCGTAGGCACGGCGCAAATTTCGACTTTTACAGCTGTATGAGCACAGATGTTTGGCAGTTAAAACCCGAGAAGTCGGAAGTAGTTCCTCTCTTTTCCAAATATGGATGCAATTTTTCTATTCTACGAGAAGATTTGCTGCATTCTGAGTATGGGGGGAATAAGTGGAGAAAGTTGAAATACAATATTTTAGATGCACAGGGCAAAGGGTTTAAGGGTGTGGAAACGGTGGGGGGTGCGTTTTCAAATCACCTTGCGGCCACTGCCGCGGCATGCTTTAAATATGGCTTAAAATGCAAATTGTGGGTTAGAGGATTTGAGCGTTTTAGAACCAATCCAACCCTTGAATGGATAGAAAAAAAAGGCGCCGAATTGCATTTTATCCGTCCTGAACACTATAGGGCTTTTATTAATGAAAAGGCTTCTGCCCAAAACATGGGCGATTGGTACTTTATTCCTGAAGGAGGATCGAATGATTTTGCTCTGAAAGGTTGCGAAGAAATTCTGAATGATGAAACGAAAGGCTTCGATGCCATTTTTTGTGGTGTGGGAACGGGTACTACGCTTTCAGGCATTATTCGGTCTGCAAAGGAGCAGCAAATGGTTTACGGATTGCCTATCATGAAACAGTGCCATGAACAAATCCAATTTATTGAAGAGCATACTCAAGGATCTTCAGTGCAATGGAAGCTATTAAGTGAATATGCGCCCTCGAGATTTGGGAAATTAGATGACGAAAAGCTGGAGTTTATTAAGGCCTTCAAAGAAGAAACGTCCATCCTTCTAGATCCTTTTTATTCCTCTTTGGCTGCTTTCGCAATGTTGGACATGGCCCAAAAATCTCATTTTCGCCTAAATTCAAATATTTTACTCATTCACACAGGAGGATTGCAAGCCTGGAATGGTTTTTCGGTGAGTATTTAAGTTGAAATATATCTTTGATCTATGAAAATTTACCTGGCAAAAGTCTTTTTCTCTATGTTGTTATTGGTTCAATTTAATTTGAACGCACAGACAAAACTCAGACAAGCCTATATTGAACAATTCAAGGAGGTGGCTATGGAAGAAATGAGGCTTTTCGGCATACCCGCCAGCATCACCTTGGCACAGGGTATTTTAGAGTCGGGCGATGGGGAAAGTAGATTGGCAAAAGAGGGAAACAATCATTTCGGAATTAAATGTCACTTAGACTGGGAAGGAGCGAAGGTTTATCACGATGATGATGCCAAGGGTGAGTGCTTTCGAAAATACAAACAAGCCCAAGAATCGTATCGAGATCATTCGCTTTTTTTGCGAGATCGCTCTCGGTATGCCGATTTATTTAAGCTCGATAGAACCGATTACAAATCATGGGCGTATGGATTAAAAAAGGCGGGTTATGCTACCAATCCGAATTATCCGAAACTTCTGATTCGCATTATCGAAGAGAATCAATTGCATCAGTTTGATTTAGAGGGTGGAAGGGAAGGTACGGCCACAATCGGATCGCATCCTGTCTTTATTCATGAAAACGACATTAAGTACGTAGAAGTAGGCATGGAAGACAGTTGGGAAAGCTTAGCGATGGAGCTGGAAATATCTGTAGATAGATTGTTGAAATACAATGAAGTAGGCTACGATCGTCTGCTTTCAAATGGCGATATTGTCTATCTCCAAAAGAAAAGAAAGAAAGCCAAGCAGAAGTCGTATCAGGTTCAACAAAATGAAGATATGTATGAAATCTCGCAGAAAGTAGGGGTGCGAATGAAGTATCTATATAAAAGAAACGGACTAATTATAGGCGCACAGCCCGAACCGGGACAAGTTTTGCTGCTTAGATAGAATTAGGTTCAAAACTATAGCTTACTATACTTCCATTGGAGCCAATCACTACAATTTGAAGTTTGCCCTTCTTTTGTAAGTCGCCCGCAACAAAATCGCCTTCCGCATAAACAGGAAAGCCACCAACCAATTGCCCTTTTTGATTAAAAAGGTGAAGTAATTCTTTGTCTGCCTGAAAGGCAAATACATAGTTTTTAGAGTCGTAAATAAGCGGTTTCACTTTTGTCCAAGCGTATTTAGATTTTGGAATCTCAATTAATCCTTTTGAGGATTCAAATTCAATTTTGTCATCGATAATCCGAATTCCCTTTCCATCAAACAGACGAAACCATTCTGCGGCTACATCCGTAAGATCGGTATTTCCATTCATGAAAACATAGGCAAGCTTGCCATTGGCTGAGAGACCCGTAATTCCATCAATTTTTTCATTTCCCTGATGCGAAATCCACCATTGATTATCGGCCATTAGTGGTAAGATCACATCCTTCTTCCATCTTTTAGCTCCCGTTCTATCTAGGGTTCGAATACTTCCATCTTTAGAAATTACGAGGACATAGTCTTTTCCGCCTGAAATCATATATAGAATGGGTGTTTCTATCACATCGGGCATGGCATTAGCCTTCCAACCCTTTACCTCTTTTCCCTCAGCACTGAAATTTAAAATCTCTTTTCCTTGCGGAACAAGAATGCGGTAATTTCTATTCTTATCGTAGTCGAGAACAGTCAGTCCGGCCGTAGCCACTTTCTCAAATAGTATGGGAAATCCGTCTAAACTAGCACCATTTCTATCAAAACCATACAGCCTTCCAGCCGTATTAAACACATACTGATATTTCACATTTTTATATCGATCTATGGCCGCAGGAGCACCCAAAATAGGTCCGTCTAAACTGGCTTTCCAAAGAAGTTTTCCAGATGGATGGATGTGATAAACGGTAAATCCGGCATCTTGAACCCAGATTTCTTGAGAGTTATCTAAATGACTCGGAGTGAGATACGGTCCCCATATAACTTTTTGTTCCAAACCAAGTGTCCATTGATTTGAAACCGATTCTTTCTGAGCGCTACCTGATTTCAGCATGGCTTTGAGAAAGAGTTTGTTGGATTTTTTTTGGATGGATATAGCAGCGAAGTGAAGCTCACCTAGGGCATCTTCAGTATTGCGTAGGGAAGGCATACCCTTTCCGTTTACAGACGAAAGTAGAAGATTAGACAGGTTTGGATTCTTTGCGCCTGCATGCCAATGGGCTTTGCCAGAAGGGAAGTCAGAGTAGGTATCGACTTCAATTTCTGAGCCGATCATATTTCCAGACTCGAAGTCATTTACAAGTGATTTTAACGGATCTGTAGTTTCGCTGAGGTATAAAATACCGTTTATTTCAAGAAGAGAGCCCACCATAAAATCCTTTCGCATTCCGGGGAACAAGGCTTTGGCATTGATCTTTCTGGGCAGTATTGAAATTCTATTGTCTCTATACAACTCGGTCTGAAGGCTGTCTTGCAATGGTTTTGGAAGAAAAGCAAGGGCTGTACCGACTTCAATTTTGGTAAAGCCTACTTTTTGCAAAAGGCTTTCAGTTGAGCTGTTCACCAAAGTGTAGTATCCGGTCGGAAAACTCCGAGATTCCCAATCGGCAAATCGGATCGCAGATTTAGATTGAGGCAATTGTACATCGTTCCACACAGACCAGCTTACCGCCGTGGCCGGGATAAGTGATTCTATTTCAAGAGAATTCCCGTCGTCTACTGTAACAAAGGGCGGGGCAGGGTCGAGATTGTCTTCGAGAATACCGCTTAAAAGAATTTCAGTATTGCGAAGAACTAAGTCAAATGACATCCAACCTTCCACTCCAACAAATTCAGGAAGCGAGACTTGAGCGAAAGTATGAGTCCATAGTGCTTTTAGTTCAGCGGTATTTGCGAAGAGCTGAATAGAGGAGCCCGTATTAGAATTGGATTTTAATTTCTTAAATCCTTCCGGAAGCTCTATTTCGAGGCTAGATTGATCTTTTCGAATGGCCTCTTCCAATAGTATA
>CALCFH010000022.1 GCA_937900215.1 uncultured Cryomorphaceae bacterium | reverse complement strand
CTCTCCTGTTTTTAATTCTTTTAGCAATGAGCTAATGCCCACCACACACGGAATTCCCATTTCTCTAGAAACAATAGCCGAATGACTGAGCAAACTACCTCTTTCTACCAATATTCCGGCTGCGCTAGGAAACAAAATTACCCAACCGGGGTCGGTACTCCGAGTTACTAAAATATCTCCATCTAATGCATCTGCCTCATCCGGACTGTAAATTACTCTTACCCTTGCTTTCACTTTACCGGGTGAACAACCTATTCCTTGCAAACTACCCGATGCATTCAGGCTCTTTGACTCTGATTCTGGAATCAAAAAAAAGTCGTTTCCGTGATGGAAAACTCCGAAGGTGGTAAAACGCTCAGAAGGGACTTCTTCGCTTTCGTAGTCTGTGCGCTCGGTTTTTCTCAGTTCAATTAAAGCCTTTATAGACCGTATAGTTGACCTTCCTTCTATGTATTCAAAGATTTCTTCTTTGGTTAAGAAGAAGATATCTTTTTCATTATTAATCAAATGATTTGCAAACCACCTTTCACCCATGCTATGAAAAATCTTTCGGACTATACCGAAAGCTCTGGTGCGCTCATATCTTAAATTCTCTCTGGCACTCACCAAGTCGCGCGTCTTATTCAGCAGAGCATTTATCCAAAATCGCTTGACTCTATTGGTTTTTGTTCTTCGATGAACTGCTTTTTCTGCTTCTATTCGAATGGCACTTTCCCGTTCACCACTGAATTGATTTTTAGAAATCCCTTTTCGAACATACGATTGAATTACTTGGATAAAGAGAGACGGTTTTTGAGAATACGATGTAGTTTCTAACTTCAACTCGCCCATGCACCGATCTCCAAAATCATTCAAATAGGCCTGTATACCTTTTAGAAGTTCTGGATATTCATTTGAACTATGCATCAGTCGATCCCAAATATGCTCTGATGACTCCTCTTTAAAAAGAGTAAGCAATGGTTTAGACTCTTCTATTAGGGCTACAATTGCCAGTGTTCTATGAATGGGTTCAACCGATAGAATATCCTGACTTCCGCATAACAAATCGTTGTGAATGTTCTGATAATCTTCTATTTGCAATGCGTCGCATTGTTTCTTTAGCATTCCGAAACTAATCATTGCAAAGAGATCATTGAGCAATGGAGCCTTCCATTCATTCAATAATTTTCGCTCAAATTGCCGGTAAGCATACATGAGTTCAAACGAATCCATTTTAGAATAGGGCAAAGCCTTGTACTCGTTTAAAGTAGACTCTAGCAATCCCACAAACCGATTGCGAATCGATTTCATGAAAATAAATCGATAGAGCATCATCAACACTACTTTGGCCACTTGGCTATAAGCGCGAAAAAGGCTTATTGGTTCTGATTTAGGTAAATCGAACTTCTCTTTTACTCCCATCATCTGCTCCATAAAGCGCGCATTAATGCGATAGCCAGGCAATAAGGCCAACATTAAATACCAAGATTTTAGATTGTAGTAAATACGTCCGTTTACATACCCAAGCGTGTTTAAAAAGACCTCTTCATTCTTTTCAACCACCGACTCACTTACTCCTAAATATTTGGAAAAAAGGGTATATGCACCTTTATAGGATGCACTAACAAAAGAAAAAGTAAGCGGACTGCTAATACCTGGATAGGATTCGATAATGTTGCTATTATCCCAAATGCATTTTTCCCCATTGGGATCTAGTTTCTTATTTAGTTGAGTAATAGGTCTGCTCTGGACTAAAAAGAGAGTGTTATTCTGGAAGCAGAACTCCACATCTTGTGGCCTACCTAAGAGTTCTAATAATCTATCTAAAACCCCTGCAATCTCTTGAAAGTGATAATTTTGAATATAGCCTTTAGAAGACACATCTGCCCAACGCTCAAGGACAAGCCTTCCATCTTCAATTTCAAAATGATCTGCATTTACCTTACCTGAAACCAAGGCATCGCCCAATCCTTTAACA
>CALCFH010000021.1 GCA_937900215.1 uncultured Cryomorphaceae bacterium | reverse complement strand
AAAAGGTTCCTAGGGCAATCCACTTGGTGTAAAGCTCATTGTCTTGTCCTCCACCTGTAAATCCACCCAAATCAGAGTGCATATAGGGAACCCCCGACATGCTCATGCCCAACATAGTGGGTATCTGGGCTTGCAAGCCATTAAAAGAACGCTGAATATCTCCTGACCAAGGAATAGCGCCAAAGCGCTGCATGCCAGCAAAGCCACTTCGTATGAGATTGAAAACCCTTTTATTGGGCCATTGACTTTCGTAGGAATTGTAGAGGCCTTCTGCCCATTTATTGGAATAGAGATTATGAACCGATTCGGCCTTGCGATTGCCATAGTGAATCATATCCGTTGGATGGGATTCGGGTTCGCCCAAATCGTTCCAAAATCCATCTACCCCTTCTACTAATTTTGAATGATAATAAGGCCACATCCAATTCCAAGCTTGGGGATGGAAAAGATCTAGAAGTCCTGAGTTTCCGGCCCAGAAGCCATTGAGAACATAGGTAGAACCATTGCTATTCTTGCCGAAATAGCCCAAATTGTCTAGGGTTGAGAAATTCGTGGAATTCTGTGTGAAATAGGTTTCGTAGATCAGCACCATGCGAATATCGCGCGCATGCAGCCAGTTAATTAGTCCCAAATTGGGATTAAAGCGCGTAACATCCCAATCGAGATTTCCCATCGTAGAAGGATCTCCAAACCAGTATAGATCTAGGATTACTCCATCTAAAGGAAAGTCTTGTGCCGCCATGGTATTCACCATAGTACGTACTTCCGCATCGTTCTGATAACCATATTTCGATTGGATATATCCAAAAGCCCAGCGTGGAGGCAGATAAGGAAAACCCGTTAGCTGACTGTATTTTTTTAGGATGGCATCGTTGTCATCGCCCGAATAGATATAAAAGGCCAGATCACCTCCTTTAGACCTAAACTCGAATTGATCTGCAGCCGTGCTACCGAAGTCGGTCCATGAGCGATCGTAATTGTCGAAGAAAGCACCCCATCCATCCTCCGAAACAAAGGCTGGAAAGGTAATATTCAACTGATCGTTGGGTGCGCTGTAGCCAAAAGAGGCCCGATTATACGACTCCAATACCCTACCCGTTCGGTTTTGAGCGATGGCTCTAGAACCCATTCCATAGACTGCTTGATTGGCTCGCCACTTAAAGCTCACCCCTTTTTGACCGCCTCCTGTAAAAATATAGCCCTCTTTGTACACTGTGTCTTGGCCTTTCCTATACCCCATTAGCAGGCTAGATTTTTCGAAAAAGAACTCCAGACTTCCACTGTTGATTCTGAGATGTGTTGGCGTTTGTGAAAACGAAAGATTTGAAAAAGTAGAGTCTACCACAATCTCAGAAGAATACGACTCAACCGTATCGGATTCAAAGACCAATCCGAGCACATTGGGTTCAGGGGCAAAAACTCTGAAATGGCCTTTATCTGTCCAGAGCCGTATTCCATCAGCCGATTGAGTATAGCCCAAATACAGAGAGGGTGCCTCAATATTTATAGCGTAGAAAATATCTCCGTTGCTACCACTTCTGCCTGAAATGCTTCCATTGGAATTTCGGAAGATAAATGCCAGTTGAAGCACGGTATCCGTAATAGGAATTCCGTAATACGATCGGATATGAAACCGGATAGAGTATTGATCATTTCCAAGCGGAGTCATAAGTACGCTGGAATCAGTAGATCCCCATCCAGCTTTGGTATATTTCCAATCGCCTGGATGGGTGCTATTCTGAGTAATTACCCCCGTATGGGCATAGACATTTCCTGTAAACCCGGCCAATCCACCATTTCCAGCCAATGCGTTGTAATAGACCGTAACTGTATCATCGGTTGAGGCTAGGCGGGGAACAACACTCACTTGAGCGCGAAGACAATAACTAAGTGCGAAGAAGCTTAAAAAGAGAACAGTACGCATATTGAAATCAATGAGATTTCAATAATACGGCATTTAGTGTAACAAGTACACTAGGAGCATTGAGAATTAGGCCGTATAGGGCACATCTTGTTCGCTAAATTGAATTCCAAATTGTTCCAACTCAGCGAGCATAGGATTATAAATTTCAGGAGTAATGGGCAACTGAACGCCGGGTGAATGAATGATTCCTTCAGTAATTAGACGGGTGGCGATACCCACCGGTAGACCTACCGTCTTACCCATGGCCGTATTCGTTTCATCTTCTCCTAAAGTTACCATGCTTGAAACCCTCATCCTCAACTCACCCTTTAAACGGTAACCAAATTTGTGATGCATAACAATCATGTCTTGATCTCCTTCTTCCATCTTCCATTTTTCTTCTAATCGCTTTTGAAGAATTTGCGCCGGAGTTGCATTCTCCAATCCAATGGGTTCTGATTCCAGCAATCCCAATGAATCGATTTTTTCCATTAAATCGCTGTCTTGAGGAATACTTAGATAATGCATAAGTTTGAGTTCAACGCTATCGGTAGGATGATAAGCTAAGAACAAATTGGTGAACTGTCTATAGGTCATTTGAGCTGAATGCTCTATCTGATAACTATCGTCTGTCATTCCGAGCGAAACCAAGGTTGCCCAAGCCCTGCA
>CALCFH010000020.1 GCA_937900215.1 uncultured Cryomorphaceae bacterium | reverse complement strand
GGGGGGGGGATCCCTCTTTACAGTACCTTCAAAATCTATTTGCTAGTGGCCGCTTAGATCAAGTGCTCCTATTGCCTCATGGAATTTGGTCTTTTATACAATACCCTTCAAGCATAGTAGGTTTGAAGGGTATTTTACTTTCTTATGCTCTAGCCTTTCTAATCAAACTAAGTCTGCTGTTAAAGCTTTATTATTCTGTTAGAGGCGAAACTTTTTCTTGGTTAACCCTCCTCTCAGTGGCCTTTTTTGGTTTTTGGTTGAACTTTAATTCAAGCGTACTTATTCTTGGTCTTTTGCTTTTTCTCTTTCCACCTAGAAAAACTGCAATACCCTATTTGGGTCTATTGGCATCCTTTGCTTTTGCTATTCGTTTATTTCCTGCTATACCCCTTTTTGCCTTGTGGTTCTTTCACTTGGTTTTTAGCAACAATGCTAGAGTGGCTTTGGCTGAATTATTCAGTATTGTCGTCCTCACGCTAACGTGGCTTGGCCTTTCCATTGGCTTTTTAGCCCTACCCAACTATTTGATTTCGCAATTCTACCTCTTGGGTGGAAATGCGGCCTTGGCTACCTATCCAAACAATTGGGAATTTGGACTGGCATTGGCTTGGATTCTATTCCTTATTTACTTATTCTTTTTTGTTAAAACTTCATCGAAGTTGAAGCTGGGTATCCTTACTCTTGTTTTTCTATGCTTCAAATATGCCATTACAAGACAAGGAATTCCGCACATCCATCCACTCATCTTATGCCTTTTAGTGCTCTTTGTTTTTTTTAAAAACAATAGCTCAAAGCATTCTCTTATTCTACCCACACTAAGCTTTATTCTATTTTGGTTTTCCTTTCATTATTCGAATAAATACATCCTTCCACCTCTAAATTTTGCTTTTATACCTCAAGAAGAAATTAGGCCAAGGGTGGGCTTGTCTGATTACAAACTGAGCAATACAACGGTTGCAGCTATCGCTCAAGAAAAGGTGGATAGCTATCCTTGGGATTTCAATTATCAACACTTTAATTCACTTAGGGTACAACCCAAACCCATACCCCAGATTCAAATAGCTTCAAACCATTTGCTCGATAGCATTAATTGCTCCTTTCTCAACACAGAAAAGGCAGCTCCATGGATTATTTGGCACAATGCCGCACTTGGCTCTCGAAACAAGAGTAAATTCATGGAGCTCGATCGCCACTACCTTTTAAATATTTCTCCCCTCACAACAGATGCTTTGATGCGCTTATATGAACCCTTATCAGTGGATGAGGATGGTACTACAGTTCTAAAGAAGAAAAGTACTCATGTAAATGTCGACTTAGATAAAGCTAAGAAAATCATACCCCTTAGGCTTAATTGGAATGAAAAAATTCCTATCCCTGCGCTCGATCAAAAGGGATATAGTCGATTAAAATTTAATATTAAATCAAAAGCGATTGAAAATTTAAAGGCAGCTATTTGGAAACCGGATCCTCTATACATTACCTATTTCTTTAATGAAACCGATAGCGCTCGGTTTCGATTAAATCAACAGCAAACCCTAGATGGTATTTGGCTAACTCCTTTTGTAGTTCACCCAACTAAAAAAGGAAGAAAGGTCGAGTATATTCGAATCTCTTGTCCTAATTTAAACGCATTCTACCCCCTTGCGATTGGTGAGATCGTTCCTTTTTATAGCCGTTGGGAATTCATATGAGATCTCTCAGGGTATGAAACCGTTTTGTTGTTTCTAACAGCCATTGACCAGTTAAGAATAAAACGAAATGCTCTCCCAGTACAGATGCCTTAAAACAATTTTGAACCAACGAATTATAGCCATGTTATAGTTAATCAAATCATTCCTGTTGTGATTATGCAAATAGAACACTTCTTCGATTGCCCCTATTGTGGCGAGGAAATCTCTATGCTGTTAGAACCCAGTATGTCTGTTCAGCAATACATTGAAGATTGCGAGGTCTGCTGCAATCCCATTGAAATTCAATTTGCAGGCGATGAGGAAGGCCTACACTCCTTTCAAGCTGAGGGAATCGAACAATAGGCGAGAGCCTACTTTCACTTCTTTCCTTAAATACAACATAGTGCGAATGTTCTGATTTCGTATATTTCATTTTTGTAAGAACATTCAAGAATGAAAAAACCTCTCCTACTCCTACTATTATGCATTGGATCTTTTTCAAAAGCACAATGTGTAGATACGCTCTCTGCCGGAATCAGCGTTTTTGCCATCGATCACCACAGAGTTTTATGGGGTTGGGGATACAATCTGCAAAAACAACTGGGTGACAATATGGATGATTTCGTTACAATACCAACTCCCCTTACCTCCGACTCGAATTGGGTTTTTGTCTCTTCTAGTTCGAGAGGTTCACAGTTTGCCATTAAAGACGATGGCTCCCTTTGGTGCGGTGGCGCGAACTTCTTCTGGCAACTCGGAGACGGAACCCGAAACAGTCGAACTTTTCCTTCTCAGCTTGGATCCGATTTCGACTGGAAAAGTGTAAGCGCAGGTGCCGTGTTCACCCTAGCCATTAAAACAGATGGCAGCCTTTGGGCTTGGGGGTTCAATGGATACGGTTCTTTGGGCGATGGCACTCGGGTAGACAAACTTAGTCCCACAAGAATTGGCACAGACAACGACTGGAAAATAGTAGATGCAGGCGACTCGCATGCGCTAGCCATTAAACAAGACGGAAGCCTTTGGGCTTGGGGCAATAATGAAGAAGGACGAGCAGGACTAGATACTGCACTGCGATCTCTTGTTCCGGTGCGCATAGGAACTGCCAATAACTGGAAGACCATCCAAGCTTCCAATCTGCATTCGGTTGCACTCCGTGGCGATGGTACCCTATGGACCTGTGGATGGGGAGACTTTGGATCTAATGGTCATGGGCCTGGATCTATTGATATCTACAACTTTACCAAGATAGGAACAGACAATGGCTGGGCTAAAATATCTTCGAACTCAGACCATACCCTCGCATTGAAATCAGACGGCAGCCTTTATTGGTGGGGAAGGGGCTTAGATGGCTCTGCTTGGTTCAGTCATCAATACTTTCCTGCTCTATTTGATGCGGCCATCGACTGGAATGAAATATATGCGGGCGGATTTTGCAACTACGCTTCCAAGTCTTCTTCAAGCCATTGGTCTTGGGGATCAAACCGCTTTGGCGAAAGAGCAAGCGGAAACCGCAATTACATCAATACCATTAGTCTGCTTGATTGCGCTGCCTTCTCTACGGAAGATTGGCCCGATTTCCATTCAGATGTAAAGCTATACCCCAATCCCAGCTCCGGCGAGCTCAATTTCCAGTGGGCAGATGGAAGCATGGAAAGAACGGAGCTCTCTCTTTACGATCTAAGCGGAAAGATTTGCTTCAAAACCACCGCCCACGCTTTCGACCGAATAAGCCTACCCAACTTACCCAAAGGGGTCTATCTCGTTCAGCTCAATACCCAAGACAAATCTTCTAAGATGATTCGATTGATTCTATATTGAGGTAAAACGCCACCTCATCGAGGTTTTGCTTACACACAAAAATGCGGCAAATACCACCGCTGCAATGCGGAGTAAAGGCCACTAGACATCTCTTGGAAACTCAAAATCTTCCTCTCCAAAAGTTGCCTATTTGCTTTTTTAGCCAATGGGAACTACGAGCAAAGCAAAACGAAATACTGCATTCTAGGCCTTGCTATGACATGAGCTAGCCGATTTTTCAATAGAGTCGAAACCCATTAATAGTAAGTGAAAATGCAGCCCGCTAAACTCAAAACCCAGGTGGTTTTGGGTAAAAATCCATGCCCTAAGCTAAAAACGGACTGAGCCCAAGCCAAGCTACATCCTGCATAAGTCCAAAGGAGCTAAAGTCTTCTCAAGATACATACGCCTCAACCCAATGCCTTCTGATGTCAACGCAAAATGGGCACGCCTCTACACAAAATGCGTCCACCTCAACTAAACACACTTTGATGTCAACGCAAAATGCGTCCACCTCAACCAAACCTACTCTGAAGTCAACGCAAAATGCGTCCACCTCAACCCAACATACTCTCAAGTCAACGCAAAATGCATCCACCTCAACCCAACAGGCTCTGAAGTCAACGCAAAATGCATCCACCTCAACCCAACAGGCTCTGAAGTCAACGCAAA
>CALCFH010000019.1 GCA_937900215.1 uncultured Cryomorphaceae bacterium | reverse complement strand
ATGCAAGCCCATAGGTTTTTCTATAACCACGTGTTTTTTGGCCTCTAAACACTTTAGTGCTTGTTCAGCATGCAATCCATTCGGACTGGCAATATTCACTACCTCTATATCCGGTTGTTCATGGAGTAAATCTTCCACACTCTGGTAAAGGGGTACGTTAAAAGAGTCAATCCCTAATTCTTCTAATTTCTTAATGTCTACAAAGCCTACTAATTCAGCTTCGGGATTTCGTTGAATCATTTCAGCATGACGCTTTCCGATATGACCACAACCAATGACTGCAAATTTTATTTTTCTTGACATAATTAAGCCTCTAAACGCGTTACTGCTCCTTCTGAAAGTTTATATTTTTGGTTGGATTCTGGACAAACGGCAATGCCATCTGAATTGAATTCCAAGCGATGACCAAATTCACTCATCCAACCGAGTTGGCGAGCGGGGTTTCCTACAACAAGAGCATAGTCTGGAATGGTCTTAGTTACCACGGCACCTGCACCAATGAAGGCATATCTTCCGATATCATGACCGCATACAATGGTGGCATTGGCTCCTATACTGGCTCCTTTTTTAACCGTAGTTTTTTCGTACTGACCCCTTCTGTTTACTCCGCTTCTGGGGTTGGTAACATTGGTAAAAACGCATGAAGGGCCAAGAAATACATCGTCTTCGCAAACAACACCTGTATAAACAGATACATTATTTTGGATTTTCACATTGTCTCCTAGAATAACACCTGGAGAAATAACAACATTCTGTCCGAGGTTGCACTTCTTACCCATAGTGCAGTTCTCCATTACATGGGTGAAATGCCAAATTTTAGTTCCTTCGCCAATGGTGCACGGCTGATCTACTATGGCCGTTTCGTGAATAAAAAAATCCGTATTGCTCATTCTATCGGGTTTATTTGCTTTTTCGCTCAATCACTTTATGTATTGCAGCTCGAATATTTTCGGCTCCAAGACCGTACTTAATCATTAGTTCTTCGGGCTTTCCACTTTCCCCAAAACTATCGTTTACGGCAACCAATTCTTGTGGAACCAAGTAGTTTGTTACTAGCGTTTGGGCTACTAACTCTCCTAAGCCTCCATATCTTTGATGCTCTTCTGCCGTGACAATGCAGCCTGTTTTTCGCACCGATTTTAATACGGCTTCTTGATCGAAAGGCTTAATTGTGTGGATGTTGATCACCTCTACCGAAACGCCTTCTTTCTCCAACATTTCTGCCGCTTCCAAAGCAGTCCATACCAAGTGTCCGGTGGCTACAACGGTAACATCCTTTCCCTCGGTTAACTGTAAGGCTTTACCAATTTCGAAGGTCTGATTTTCAGGGGTGAAATTGGCTACTTTAGGTCGGCCAAAACGAAGGTAAACTGGACCTTGCCAATCGGCTATGGCCAAGGTAGCGGCTTTGGTTTGATTGTAATCACAAGGATTGATTACCGTCATACCGGGAAGCATTCGCATCAGGCCAATGTCTTCAAGAATTTGGTGTGTTGCCCCGTCTTCTCCTAGGGTCAATCCGGCATGCGAGGCACATATTTTAACATTCTTGTCAGAATAGGCAACCGACTGACGGATTTGATCGTACACCCTTCCTGTAGAAAAATTAGCGAAGGTTCCAGTAAATGGAATCTTGCCTCCGATGGTAAGACCTGCGGCCATACCAATCATATTGGCTTCGGCTATTCCCACCTGAATAAATCGATCTGGGTAAGCATCGCGAAAAGCATCCATTTTCAAAGACCCTGTTAAATCAGCGCAGAGTGCTACTACCTCTGGATGCGTTTTTCCTAGCTCGAGTAAGGCTGCTCCAAAACCCGAACGGGTATCTTTATTTCCAGAATTTATAAAACCTTTCATTTTAGTTCAGTTTATATGGGGTAATCACCTAATGTTTCTGGAAGTTGACTCAAGGCTTCGGCCAATTGACTGTCGCTTGGTGCGATACCGTGCCAATGGTGACTGTCTTCCATAAAATCTACTCCTTTACCCATTTTGGTCTTCATTAGAATAATCACAGGACCCTCCGTACTTAGAGTAGATGCCTTTCGCAAACTATCGATAAGGTCTTGAATGGTATTCCCGTTTTCTAGTTGGATTACATTCCAACCAAAAGATTCAAACTTCTTTGAAAGATCTAATAAAGGAAGCACTTCATCGGTGGGGCCATCTATTTGTTGGCCGTTTACATCTACTATGGCGATAAGATTCTTCACCTTATTGGCTGGCGCAAACATAGCAGCTTCCCATACTTGGCCTTCTTGCAATTCGCCATCACCCATTAGACAAAAGACTTTGCCCGTTTCTCCATTCATGCTTTTTGAAAGGGCGGTACCAATGGAGGCAGAAAGACCTTGTCCCAAAGAGCCAGAGGCAATATTCACCCCTGGTAAGCCTTCATGAGTAGTTGGATGGCCTTGTAGACGTGAATTTATTTTTCGAAAAGTCGATAATTCATCGATTCCAAAATATCCACTTCTTGCTAAAACGCTATAGAATACAGGTGAAATATGACCATTGGAAAGAAAGAAATGATCCTTTTGAACGCTTTTACTTGGGTCGTGCTCCATGATTTCAAAATACAGAGCTACCAGAAGGTCGGCGCAGCCCAATGAACCACCAGGGTGCCCACTCTGAACTTGATGAACCATTCTAAGAATATCTCGACGAACTTGGCTACTAATAGCTTCTAAGCGCTCAATCGGAAGCTTTGTCATTTCTGTTTGCCTAAATAGTGAATGGTAAATTACAATCTAGCATCTACCGAATCCTTTGGCAGGATGGCCTTTACGTCGTAGATCACTTGACTTGCGGATTTTTTCAAATTCATTCCAGCAAATTTCTGATGCGCTACGGCTAGTATAATTGCCGAATAATCGTCTAAGTTGGGTGCTTTTGCTCCACTTAAAATATCCAAGCCATATTCATGCTTTACTTCAGCTGCATTGGCCCATGGATCGTAAACGTCTACATTCATGTCGAAGGAAAGAAGTTCCTCGTAAATGTCAATAACACGGGTATTGCGTACATCCGGACAGTCTTCTTTGAAGGTAAATCCTAAAATCAATACTTTCGACTCAATTACTTTTAAGTCTTTGCGCATCATGTGCTTTATCACTTCGGTGGCCACGTGCTTGCCCATGCTGTCGTTCAAGCGGCGACCGGCTAGAATGATTTCAGGATGGTAGCCTACTTCTTGAGCCTTTTGAGCCAAATAATAGGGGTCTACACCAATACAATGTCCTCCAACCAATCCGGGTTTGAATTTCAAGAAATTCCACTTTGTACCGG
>CALCFH010000018.1 GCA_937900215.1 uncultured Cryomorphaceae bacterium | reverse complement strand
GGTATTTCTCACTGATCTTCAAAAAGCTCAATTCTCCTCTCAATTCGCCACCCAGGCCTTCTGCAAATAACTTATCTACCACCACCCCATTCTTATCGCTCTTGAAACTCAGTTTTAGTTGATTCAAGCGCAGGGTATTCATTTTAAAATCGGTGGCATCCAATACCACATCCATCTCTACATTGGGTAATTCAAAAGCAGACGATTCCGATCCATTCTTCCATTTAGATAGATCCAAAGAGCGCATTCTAATTTTAAGCTGGGCGGAGGGAACATAATCTTGTTCAGTAGTCCATAAAATTTCTCCATTTGCAAACACCTCTTGTTGATTTAACAAAAGCAAGAGGTTCTCAATCTGCCAATGGTTTCCCTTCCTAGATACCGTGCCCTTTGCTTTTCGAATTTCCATTCGGTCGTAATCGAAGCCTACTCCATCTATTTCTATCTCTGCTAAAAGAGACTTTAAAATGGATTCCTTTACTAGAGCGCCTTTATAGCTCAGTGTAGCATTGAGTTTTCCGACTAAGTTAGATGGAAGTGAGTCGGCATAGGCTGAAAATTCTTTTAGATCGTTGATATCCAAATTAGCCTGGAAATTTCCGCTTTTCTTTCCGTCTAAGCGCATATGGCCCTTGGCTGTCAGCTTCATTTGCTCCGCTCTGGCCTCCATCGTTTTGACCTCTAAAGAGGAGGAATCTCCATCCATTTGCCAACTACCCGCCAATTCCATCTGAAGTCTTGGATAGCCGCTCCATTCTGCCTCTATTCTTTTACCTATCCATTCTATCTCGGCTTCATTGCTTGCTTTCTGCCATATTCCCGAAGCCTGCCAACTTCCGTTTAAAAGCTGCAATTCTTTGGGGATTTCTGCATTAACCCAAGAAGCTAGACGCAGTATATCTTGGGTTTCAGCTGTAAAGTCCCAGTGTTTTTCTTTTTCATCAAAGTTGAGCTCTCCATACGTATGCGACCAACTTCCAGACCAGAGATCTTGCTTCTGTTGTAATTGTATTCTACCTTCTGTTGTTTCAATTTTCATATCCTTGAGCCAAAACTCAAAGGCCGAATGCTCTGCTTTTATTTGCAAATCTTGAAAATTCGATAAATCGCCTTGAAGGTCAACAGACGACAGATAGCTTTGTAATTTCTGCTTCTCTTTTGGTTGGAAGTAATAAAGCTGTATTTGATCTGCCCTTAATCCTTTCAGTTCAATGTTTCGGTTTGAATTCTCGGCGGATGGAGTGTAGACAGATTGAAAATTCCATGTTTCGTCTGCATACTGGCGTATTTCTATTCTTCCCGATTGGGCGTATAGATTATTGATTTTATAGTTGCCATGAATCCAATTTTGAAGATTTGAAGCAACGTCTAACTTTTCCAAAAAAACGAGGGTATCCCCTTTTTGTTTTGGATCGGCGATAAAGAGCTTATGAAATCGAATGGCCACCGAAGGAAAGTGATCTAAACTCAGCTCCATTTCAGCTACCTCAACAGGAACCAAGAGGTTTTTATTGAGCTCGTCGACCATCACCCTCAAAATGCTTTCTTTCTTCCACCAAGCTAAACCTGCAATGCCGGAAGAAAGAAAAAGCAGCACTAAGATGGTCGAACCCAAAATTTTCAGGAGGCGTTTCATAGTATGCAAACGCAGATATTAAAAATCTGTTTTAGTGCTCTTTAGCGCATTCTTAGGAAGTTCACTTCTTTATCGGTCAAAAAGCGCCAATGCCCTCTTTCCAATCGCTTTTTTGTTAAGCCTGCAAAGAATACTCTATCCAATTTCACCACTTCATATCCCAAACTTTCAAAAATTCTTCGAACAATTCGGTTTTTGCCTATGTGAATGTCAATTCCAATGTGCTTCTTGTCTTTGTCGTCTACGTACGACACTCCATCTACTTGAGCCACACCGTCTTCAAGTGTAATGCCATCGGCTATTTTCTGAAGATCACCACGACTCAGTACTTTGTCTAACACCACTTCGTAGATTTTCTGAGCTCCTTTAGACGGATGCAATAACTTATCTGTCATATCGCCATCGTTGGTAAACAAGAGAACGCCTGTTGTGGCTCTATCCAACCTTCCAATTGGGTAGACGCGCTCTTTGCAGGCTCCAGCGATAAGATCCATTACCGTTTTTCTTGCCTTCGGATCGTCTGAGGTGGTAATAAAACCTTTGGGTTTGTTTAGCAGTATGTATACTTTTTTCTCCGATTTGATGATGGAATCATTGTATCTCACTTCATCCATCTGGCCCACTATGTGGCCCATTTCCGTAACAACCTTGTTATTGACCTTCACCAATCCGGCACTAATAAAGACATCGGCTTCGCGACGAGAACAGATACCGGCATGAGCTAAGAATCTATTCAAGCGCATTCCATCTGCCGAACGATCGCCTTTGGGATTGGCTTTCGATGCAGAAGGCTTAGAATCGAATTTTCGAATGGGCGAACCAAAGGATTTGCGCTCCGAACCTTCTCTTTTTGCAAAAGGTCTGCTGTCTGAATCTCTATTAAAGGAGTTGGAGCCAGCTCTACTGTCTTGCCCTTCTCTCTTAGGATAACGACCGTCTCCCTCTCTTCTGGGTCGGTCTGAACTTCCGCCTCTGTTGAACGAACCTCCTTCCCGAGGCTTGTAATCTCCGCCTTCTCCTCTGGGTCTATCTGAACTTCCGCCTCTGTTGAACGAACCTCCTTCCCGAGGCTTGTACTCTGCGCCTTCTCTGCTAGGTCTATCTGAACTTTCGCCTCTGTTGAACGAACCTCCTTCCCGAGGCTTGTAATCTCCGCCTTCTCTTCTGGGTCGATCTGAACTTTCGCCTCTGTTGAACGAACCTCCTTCCCGAGGCTTATAATCTCCGCCTTCTCTGCTAGGTCTATCTGAACTTCCGCCTCTGTTGAACGAACCTCCTTCCCGAGGCTTGTACTCTCCGCCTTCTCTTCTGGGTCGGTCTGAACTTCCGCCTCTGTTGAACGAACCTCTCTCTTGTGATTTAAAATCACCGCCTTCTCTTCTGGGTCGGTCTTCTCTATTTGGACGATCGGAACCTGGAGCTCTATTGTCGTCTTTCGGACGATAGCTTCCCCCTTCGCGACGCATAGACTTATACTCTTTTGGAGCGTAGATTCCGTCTTTCGACCTCTCGCCTCCTCCGTTATTGTTTGAGGGAAATCGTTTGGGAGGAAAAGATTTTCTCTCCTCTCTTTCATGCGAACCCTCACGGCTTGACTTAAAAGAACTGTTCTGATCTTTGTTGAATGATGATTTTCTCTGAGAAGAATTGTCTCCTCCTTCCCGACCTTGGCCGGGGCCCTTTGTAAACCGCTTGCCACCGCTGCGATTGGCATCTGGTTTTTGTCTTTTATCCATTGGCGCAAAGGTAATTAAACCCAAGCCTTCAATAATTAACCTAGAATACAGATTTTATATGCCTGATGTTTTTTGGATTGGATGGCTGCACGAGTATTAAATCGAAGCGGATCTCCATTTCCCAGGTATTTTGTTCCAAATATTCCAGTGCCGCAATCCTGAGACTTTCTTCTTGCAAAGGCGTGATTCTATCCCTTCCATCGTTCCAATTATCTAGTAAACTTGACTTTACCTCTACCACCACGAGTACATTGGCCAGTTGCGCCAAAATGTCTATTTCTTTCTGCCCAAACCTCCAGTTTCGCTCTAAAATGGCGTAGCCAAATGCTATGAGATACTCAACGGCCTGGTCTTCACCGAGCTTTCCCAAGGCTTTCTTGTCTGTTTTAGACATAGTCCAAACTGCTCTGATTGGCATGTATGCTCAATTGAACTTTTGCCCCTAGGACAATCGGATTATTGTCGTTCATATGTCCGCATGGGAATCCAAAACTGATCGGAATATCATAGGCTGCAAAGGCTTCTGAGATAATCTCCTCTGCACTCCATCCAAACGGGATGTCGTGATCGCGCATTTGGGTCATTCCGCCTACTACCAATCCTTGCAGACCTTCTAATGCATTTGAGCGTTGAAGGGCTTGCATCATTCTATCTATATGGTAGAGGTATTCATCTAAATCTTCAATGAAGAGAATGCTGTTTTGCACAGGTGGAAAGGCATTGCTGGCTAGGGCACTATAGAGAACGCTTAAATTTCCGCCAACCAAATGGCCCTCCGCCTCGCCCGTTTTTTTAAGTGGATGAGCATCTTGCCATAAAAAGGAATCTCGTTTCCCGACCAATACATCTACGGTTCTCTGAAAAGCAGTCTTTGTTAATGCATGAAAACTCACCGGCATAGAAGAGTGAAGACTTTGAATTCCCAAGCGCTGAATTCTGCCATGAAGTATGGTTAAATCGCTGTAACCGCAGATCCACTTTGGATCCGATTCAAGAGCGCTAAAATCTACCTTGTCTAACATCCTCACTGTTCCATATCCACCGCGAACGGCGAAGATGGCTCGTACTTCTGGATTCTCTAAAAGGCCTTGAAAGTCTTTTGCCCTTGATTCATCGTCTCCTCCAAATTGATGATAGGCTTTGGAGCAATGTTCAGAGAAAACAACTTTAAATCCATGATTTTCAAAGTAAGAAGCAGCTCTTTTAAGTTCTTCTTCTGGTAGATAGCGTGCCGTGGCTGTAAAGCCAATGGTGTCGCCTGTTTTTAAGGATAAGGGTGCGCGCATACAGTGTTTACCTTTGCCCAAGATACAAATCCATTCATGAGCAAACGTCATCTGATTACCGCCGCCCTTCCGTACGCCAATGGGCCATTGCATATAGGACATATTGCAGGCTGCTATCTTCCTGCAGACATTTATGTTCGTTATTTAAGAAGAAGAAAGGAGGATGTGAAATTTATCTGCGGATCGGATGAACATGGTGTGGCAATCACCATCCGCGCCAAGAAGGAAGGCATTACGCCTCAGCAAGTAGTAGACCGCTACCACGGAATGATGCGAGATGCTTTTAAAGAGCTCGGAATTCATTTCGATGTATACAGTCGCACCAGCTCGGAGGTGCACAAAGAAACGGCTCAAGCCTTTTTCTTGGATTTGCATGAAAAGGGAATCTTTGAAATGAAAACCACTTCTCAGTATTACGATAAAGAGGCGGAGCAATTTCTCGCCGATCGATATATAATGGGTACTTGTCCGGTTTGTTCTCATACAGATGCCTATGGCGACCAATGCGAGAACTGTGGAAGCAGCTTAAGTCCTACGGAGTTAAAAGATCCAAGAAGTATGCTTTCAGGCTCTAAGCCAGAGCTGCGCGATACGGTCAATTGGTTTTTGCCCCTCGATAAAATGGCGCCAGATATACGGACTTACCTCGACCAACACAGCGATTGGAAACCCAATGTATACGGACAGTGTAAGAGTTGGTTGGATTCAGGAGATGGACTGCAGGCTCGATCTATGACCAGAGATATGGAATGGGGTGTGCCCGTTCCTTTGGAAGGAGCCGAAGGCAAAGTGCTTTATGTATGGTTTGATGCGCCACTGGGCTATATCTCGGCCACCAAAGAACTCTTGCCAAACGATTGGGAAAAATATTGGAAAGACAAAGACAGCCGTTTGGTACACTTTATTGGAAAAGACAATATTGTTTTCCATTGCATCATTTTCCCTGGTATGTTGATGGCTCAAGGAGATTATATACTACCTGATGCAGTTCCAGCCAATGAGTTTTTGAATTTAGAAGGACAGAAAATCTCCACCTCCAGAAACTGGGCGGTTTGGTTACATGAATTTCTTGCCGATTTTCCAGAGAAGCAAGATGTGCTGCGCTATGCCTTATGCGCTTCGGCTCCTGAAACCAAAGACAATGATTTTACCTGGAAAGATTTTCAGTCGCGGAACAACAGTGAATTGGTTGCTATTTTAGGGAACTTTCTGAACAGAGTATATGTGCTCATTCAGAAGAATTACGAAGGGAAAATTCCGGCTATTGGCTTGTTCTCTGAAACCGAAAAAGAAGTGTTTGATTCATTTCATAAAGCACCTGAAACCATTGGGAAGTCGATTGAGAACTATCGTTTTCGCGAGGCATTGGCCGAATGCATGGTTTTGGCTCGAATGGGGAATAAATATTTGGCCGATGCCGAGCCTTGGAAGGTGATTAAAACCGATGAGGCTGCCGCTGCGCATATTTTAGGCGTAGCCGCGCGCTTGGCCGCATTCATTGGTCAGTGTATAGAGCCTTTCTTGCCCTTTACCTCAATTAAGATTCTGAATTCCTTCCACCTAAATGAAATGCAATGGCAAGATTTAAGTTCTTTGGATTGGCCTTCTTTTCTGAAAGAGGTAACCATAGAATACCCTGGATTGCTTTTCGATAAGTTGGAAGACGATGTCATTGAGCTACAACTTCAGAAATTGGAAGAAAACAAAATTCAGAAGAGAGCCGAAGCTTCTATTACCATCGCTGCAGCAAAAGAAGCCGTTGAATTCGACGATTTCCAAAAAATGGATATTCGTGTAGCAACCATACTCTCTGCCGAACGTGTACCTAAAACCGATAAACTGATGAAGCTTTTGGTAGATACGGGAGTAGATCAGCGAACGGTGGTAAGTGGAATTGCAGAGCACTTTTCTGCGGAAGAATTGGTGGGTAAGCAAGCGAGTATCTTGCTCAACCTCAAGCCGAGAAAGATTAAGGGAATTGAATCTCAGGGAATGCTTCTATTTGCCGAAGATCCGAGTGGAAAGCTGCATTTATTATCGCCCAACAGCGAAATACCAGCGGGCTCGAGTATAGGCTAATTTCATTGCGGCTTTGTTTATTCAGCCTTGTATTGGCTACCGTTTAGCTCTGTACATCGGGTGAATGGTACTAAAGCCAGTCTTTTATTTTCTCTTTGTAGCTCGTTCGTATCCGTACTTCTTTTCCTTTGTCAAGAGAATAATCCATTCAAGATGGGTGGCGTTTAATCATTCATCTAAATCCTTTTCAAAAAGCTTTAGGTGGATGGAGGATTCCTTCCGCCTAAAAACCAATCGATCAAAAAAATGGATTCTTTTATTCCAGCAGAAGAGATTAAACGTGCTGGTCTACTAATATCATATTGCCGTCGGGGTCCATTACTACCAAACTTGCCGGACCGGCGGTTGATTCATCTGCCTCAGTAACTATGGCAACACCTTGTTCTTTTAGGTTTTTCTGTATACCCCGCACATCATCGAAAGAGTCAAGCGTTTGGGCATTGTGATCCCAACCCGGATTAAAGGTGAGAATATTGTTTTCGAACATGCCTTGAAACAAACCAATAAGGGATGTTTCATTTTTCATGATATAGTAATTCTTCTCTTTGCCACCTGCAAAAACTGAGAATCCTAATTTCTCATAAAACTCTCTAGATACAGCTAGATTTTTTACCGAAAGACTGATTGAAAAAGCACCTAGTTTCATAGAATTGGTTTGTGGTTAAGTGTTCTAAGATAGTGGTTTACAGCAAATAAATACACTGCATCTCCTATTCAGATTGCACCTCAACCGCTTCCCCAATTTCAAAGTTACCTTGAAGCATACGGTGCACAAAGCAAGAATCTGCTTTGGTTAGCAAAGCCTTTTTTTCCTCCTCACTAAGCTTGCCTATCAGTTCTACTTTAACATCGATGGAAGTAGACAGGGATCTGGCTTCCCCCTTTCCCACTTCAAAATATACTTCAACATTTACATCTTCAAGAGCATAACCCTGTTTGAGGGCATAGCCTCTAAGGGTAGCCGCTTTGCAGGCAGCCAATCCAGCAATAACCAATTCATCGGGCGAAAAACCATAATCCTTTCCCCCTAATCTCTCCGGTTCATCGGCTATAAGAGTAGTTCTTTCGTTGTTCAGGAGTGAAGTATAGCCACCACTATTTTTTAAAAGGATTTTCTTTTTCATTCTATTCTAATTTTTCTCCAATACTTAGACTGCTCATAGAAGTACAGATACCCTCTTGGAGTCTCTGATAATGTAGCCATCTGAAATTTCTCAAAGCCATATGACCAACCCAAATGCCGCAACGACCAGAATTGTTGATTCTGTATCTGCAATTTCTGGGGAGGTATAGACTGTATTTGAAAATTCGATTGCCACGATTATTTGCGGCAATTTGCATTTTAATAAAAGCCTAGAATGTCGCCAATGAGACAAGAGCAATGGCGTTACTTTTTGGAATTATTCCTGTTTTGGAAGCAGTTGTTTTGCCATGGCTGCACCAATAAGCGATTCTAAAGGAGAACCCCCTTTGGT
>CALCFH010000017.1 GCA_937900215.1 uncultured Cryomorphaceae bacterium | reverse complement strand
GACCCAATTTGAAGCGCCCAAAGACTTTAATCTTATATCCTTTGGTTCTCCTTTACCCTCTTTCAAAGAGGGTAAAGGAAGAATTGTAAACACAAGCTATTCTTTTGAAGGCGAAACTATACGCGCTTCAAAGAACAAGAATGATTTGGCCCACTTTGCACTGAATCTGCTAAACGCACCCTATCTATGGGGTGGAAGAACTCCTTTTGGCATTGACTGTTCTGGTTTTACCCAACTACTCTATCGCCTCGTAGATTTTAAACTTCCTCGAGATGCCTATCAACAAGCTGAATTGGGAGAGGCTTTGGGCTTTATTGCCGAAGCTCAACTGGGAGATTTAGCCTTTTTTGACAATTCAGAAGGTAAAATAACACATGTTGGGATGCTGCTAGAAAATCACACTATTATTCATGCTAGTGGTTCGGTTCGAATTGATTCCATAGATCAAACCGGAATTTACAACTCAAAACTCAGCAAACACACCCACTCACTGCGGGTTATTAAACGGATTTTATAAATCAGAGGTTGCGGAACTACTATCCGTCTCCAGCAATTTCAATAATTCATCCAACTTTGGAGTAAGGAGAATTTCTGTTCTTCTATTCTTAGCCCTTCCCTCTTTTGTTTTATTGCTTTCAAGGGGGAAATACGATGATTTACCAGTTGCCTGTATGCGGTCACCCGGAATGCCATAGTCTGCAGTTAATACTCGAACAATAGAAGCCGATCTGTCTACGCTTAAATCCCAATTGTCTTTGTATCTCGGTGTTTTTATTGGAATGCTATCTGTATGCCCTACTATAGTTATGCGAATACTGGGATCGTTTTTTAAAACAACTGCCAATTTTCCAATGGCCTTTTTTCCTTTAGGATCAATTTGAGAGCTTGCCGATTCAAAGAGTAAATCATCGGATAAGGATACCTGAACTTGTCCATCTTTCATAGAAACCGTTAGCTCATCACTATTAAAATTCACCAACGCATCGGTTACCGATTTTCTTAAGTTCTTTACCAGCATAGACTGATTGTCAATTCTTGCTTGTAGCTCTCTCAAGCGGTCTGCTCTACTTCTAAGGGCTTCGTCTTTTTCACTTAAATCAGCTGATTTTTGATCGAGCTGAGCCAATAATGCAATCCTATCTTTCTCTGCCAAAAGGCTGTATTCATTGAATTCTGCCAATACTTTTGTCAAGCTATCTGTTAAGAAAGCAGCTTGTTTTTCGCAGTCGGCCTCTCTCTTCTCCAAGTTGGATATTTTCGAATTTTGTTCAACCCACTTCTTTTTGCTCACACAAGAACTAATGAGAAGAAAGCCGATAGCAATTAGTCTTAACTTTTGGAACATCTTTGCGATATATTTCTAGCGAAATTACACTTTCGTAATGCACAATTCTATGCTATTAAGCAGCCTACAAAATCCGCGAATCAAATCGCTGCTAGATCTGCAAAGCAGAAAAAGAGCACGCAGTAAACAACAGAGATTTGTTGTAGAAGGAAAGCAAGAAATTGAATACGCATTACGGT
>CALCFH010000016.1 GCA_937900215.1 uncultured Cryomorphaceae bacterium | reverse complement strand
TACATAAAGACTATAAAATTAAATAATGCCTACTCTATACCCTTTTCGGCAATTGCGGCAATTACAGCTTGTGCTTATTAATTACAGAACAATACTATGAAAATATAATTAATTAGCAAGTGGTTTTTAAATTTATTTAAATTTTATACTACATGTTTAGTGAGTAGCCTTCACTCTTTAGCGTAGATATTGAATGCTCTCGAGAACTAATAAATCAAAGCATATACAATGTATCACCCTTCCATCTTGCCGGATTATTGATGATGTAATCCGAAATGGCACGGTAGGCTTGTTCGTTTCGAATGGTGTGTTCCCAATAATTGCGTTGCCACAATTTGCCATTAAAGGGTTTCCAACCCAATGATGTTTTTACCCCACGAATGTATTCAACCGTAACAACCGATTTGAAAGCCCCAACCATATCCTCAACGGTTTTGTACGTTTAGGTAACCCCTTGTGCTTGCCCTTGTAGTTGCTCTTGTAGTTGCCCTTGTGCTTGCTCCCTCATGCTTGCTCCTCATGCTTGCCCAAAACACGGCTTTATTTAGTCGGAATGCGATTCCACCTCCACAGTAACATCCTCTTCTTTCTTCTTGCTGCTATAGCCGATCTTAATGCTTCTAAGCAAGCTATAACCCTGATACAATTCTTTGTCCAAATCCATAAATACTCGCATCTTCATGTCGAGCCTTCCTCTCAGAAATTCCAATAAAGCGGATTGCTTTCTTTCTAAGCGCTCTTTCAAGAGCTTGCGCGCAGAACGACGATCGCTAGGTAAAAAACGTCTTCTTCTGAAGTTCTCATACGACTCTTTCGCTTTCTCCAAACAGGCTTTTGCTGTGGGGTGGGCTTCAAACTGCTCTGAGAATTCTGTTGATTTCATCAATACATTCTGGGCTTTTAAAACCGATCGCTCTAAGCTGTCGCGCAGCAAAGCTTTGGGCGATAAGCCTACCAAATACGCTACATCTTCTTTTCCTGCTTCTATGCTAAACCCATGTAATACACCCGATAGCTGAATGATCCTCTGATTGAACTCCTCACGCTCTCCTCCATGAATCTCACCAAAGGGCTTGGAGAACTCTTCGTATTGAGCCAATAGGCCAGAGATAACTTTGGTTTCACTTAGCAAATGGTCTATTTCTCCGCTAACTAAACTCTCATTCTCCCATTTCGGGCGCTGTTCCACTAAATGACTGCTCAATTTGTGAAACATCTTTTGTCTGTTTCTGTGCTTACTATTCATTGCCTTTGTTTTAAAAAATGAAACTTGATTGAATTTTTACGTCGTTGCTTATTGGATTGACTCTGCAAAGGATTTCATTCCTTCCGAAAAAGCTTTCGCCATTTTGGCGAAAAAAAAATAAGAGTTTCGCCAATTTGGCGAAGGAAATCTCAAACCTCGCGTCAGCATTGACTTCCAGGCGAGTCACTTTGCTTTCATCCCTCCCAAAAAGTGTATGTATTATTTGTTTTCCAAGCCAAAAAGCCTTCCGAACCTATCAAAACCCACTCCTTACAATCGCCTTACGGGTGAAATTCCAATCCAAAAAAAGCTAGCTCATGAGATCCACAGCACCGAAACACCTTTCCACAGTGCCTTACTGCAAGCCCGCATAGCCTTACTACAAGCCCACAGAGGGAGAAAGGATTCCAACGGAGATGGAACCCAATTCATCGGTGACGAGCTTCTTTCCCACAGAGGTGGAACGCAAACCTACAGAGGCTGAACCCATGCTACACATCGACAACATTCAAACTTACATAGAAGGAACGCAAGGTCCGCAGAGGATGAATTCTTTCCCGCAGCCTTGGAACGCTAGACTACAGCCTCAACCTCCAAACCTTCATCGAGTGACTGCAATTCCAAATAGCAGTGAAGGCAATTCTTCATGGACGAGTCCTTAGTCTACATCGGGTGATTGCAAAGCTGCAGGCAGGTGATACAAGCCTGCGCCCATGGAAGGCGAGCTTGTAATGGAAATAGCATTCCTCCACAGCCGTGACATTCTTTCCCACAGTCGCGACACCCGAAGCCACAAGGCATGTTCTCATAGACCACAGCCTTTGAACGCAATGCTGAGCGCCTAGAACGCAATGCCGCATCCTTGGAATCCAATGTCGCGCCCTTGGAGCGCATTCTTTCAATTCAGCTTGGGAAACTATCGTTCCATTTCCTCAGTTCTGAGAGCGTATTTCTCAAGGGCGGCACCTCCTGCTTCCAATCTTTCAACCTCAGCTCTCTATATACCAACCTTGAATTGCAAGGCTGCGAGAACCTTCTTCTTTGCTGCGAAGACCTTCCCCTTTCTTGAAGCTTTCTTGCTCTAAATAGCAGTGGTTAGGCGGAAGGCTTCTGCTTCTTTTGTCTATTCTTCATTGGCGAGAGGCAAGCCTTCCTCCCGTCACGCCTAATCTCCAAGCTCCTTTCTGAAGGTTGCGTCAACGCATTTGTATTCTGCGGGGAAGTCTCTCCATTCTTCAGAAAGATCTGCCTAGCCTGCAGCCTACTTTCTCTTTACTTCAGAATATTTCCTCTTTCCATTTCAGGCGTCTGCCTTTTAAAATGGCAAGATTTACTCTTTCAAGATGAATCGGCCGCTTCAAATCAGAAAGCTAGATGGCCGCTCAGACTAGGGAGGCATTTCAACTGACTTTGTCCACAAAGGCCTAGAAAAGGTATCGGTCCAATTGGGTCTTCAATCGGCGCTTTTCTTTGGCGGCTTTATCGTCTAAAAGATAGCCCACCGCAGCGCCCATTACTAAGCCAATAGAGGCGGATATAATTCCAAAAACGGCCGAGACCAACACTCCAACTAATAGACCGATATATAAATTGTAATTGGGTGGAATGATAGAATACTCTGCTCGAAGGAACTTTAAGAAGCTCCTGAGCTCATAGCGAATGCCAATATTGTCTTTTTGAATTTCAAAGGTTTTAAGAACCACCAGCAGTTCTGAATTCAGTCTTTCAATCTGACTCGCATTAAAGTCCATTTGCCTTAGCTCTTCTAGAACATGCACAAATTTTTCAGCGTGCTTCCAGTTTTTCTTGTTTTCCAACTTAGTCCTGTAGTCATTCAGGAAATCAATGGTCCTCTTAATTTGCATTGTTTGCCTCTGTCATTGCGATCCATTCGTTTATTTAACCGGTATGCCCACTCAACCCTTTTCCAAAAAGTGCTATAGATTCTCGCCCCTACTTTTCTACTTTCCTTTTTTAAACAGATTTAGGCTTCCTTTTTACTAAATCTTGCCTTTGAACCGAAACGAAAGTACGAAAGTAGTGATTCCTGAATATAAACAAACTATGTTGTAAACAACTCCTTACGAGAATGTTTCATTCCTCTTTTCATGTCTGACATTTAGATCCAATAGACGACTAAGACCCTCTTTGCTTAGCGCCCTTGTGAGCAATTTGATAAAAACCCTTTGCTTCTCTGAGCCTTAGCGTGCAACCAAAAAACTACCCTCTTCGTCTCTGCGCCTTGGCGAGCAACCCAATGAGAAACTTCAAAACAATCTCTTCATCTTTTCTACTAAGTGAACAACCCTGTAAGAGAACGAAGCTTCACACAACACCCCAGAATCTCCCATTAAACCACTGCTTCCATTTCAATTTATTATGCTTAGTTTCCGCCCTCCAATGGCAATCAAAAGGAGAAAAGCGTAGACACTCACTTCCTTCTTTTCACAAGCCAATGGAAGCCCTTTTCTTAAAACAGAAGCATACAATGTTTAGTAAAAAAGTTTTGTTTCGTGGACTATTGGGAACCTTGCTCGTCTTGGCTCTTGTCTATTCTTTAGGTCCTTCTCCTAGCACACCCGTTTACCAAACCACTCTTCCCGAGCTACCCACTAATCCTCACTCCTTAGAAGCCTATATAACCCAAAAAGAACAGCGCCACAAGCTAAAACCCGATAACGAGGCCCAAATTATCTGGAACGATAGTCTGCATACCAAGACCGAATATGCTATTGTATATCTACATGGATTTAGTGCCAGCCGAGAAGAAGGCAATCCCGTACACCAAAACATGGCGAAGCAATTTGGCTGCAACCTCTATCTTTCTCGCCTATCGCAACATGGTATAGACACCACCGAACAGCTAGTGAATCTAAGTCCCGACAATCTGTGGGAAAGTGCCAAAGAAGCCCTGGCAATTGGCCAACAACTGGGGAATAAAGTCATTCTTATGGGCACATCTACGGGAGCTAGCCTCGCCTTGCAACTCGCTGCTGCCTATCCTGAAGTCTATGCACTCGTCTTGCTCTCACCCAACATTGCCATCAACGATCCCAATGCTTGGCTGCTCAACAATCCATGGGGACTGCAGATTGCACGTGTAGTGAAACAATCGAACTATAATTTCGCAGGCAATGGCACCGACACCTACGAGCGCTATTGGAATGGAAAATACCGACTAGAAGCATTGGTTCAATTGCAAGAATACCTCGAAACCGCCATGCTTCCTTCCACCTTTGCCCAAATCCATCAGCCTGTTCTTTGTTTGTATTACTACAAAGACGAAGAACATCAGGACCCCGTAGTAAAGGTTTCCGCCATGTTGGAAATGATGGATCAGTTAGGC
>CALCFH010000015.1 GCA_937900215.1 uncultured Cryomorphaceae bacterium | reverse complement strand
CTACACTCTTATGCGTGAAGAGAATGAAGAATATCTAGAAGCTGCAAAAAATGGATCAGAAATAGAAATAGCCGATGCTTTAGGCGATATGCTCTATATTCTTTGTGGCACTATTTTGAATCATGGAATGGAGAGTATACTTGAAGCAGTCTTTTCCGAAATTCACAGAAGCAATATGTCTAAGTTGGATATAGACGGAAATCCCATTTATCGAGAGGATGGGAAAGTACTAAAAGGTCTAAATTATTCAGCGCCCCAATTGGAGGCGATAGTGCTGACGAAGTAAGCAAGCTATTCTACTCCGAATTTCTAGGTTTTGGCAAGCGGCCATTTTTCTTGAGCGCTTCAGTAAGGATAAATTCAAGCTGACCATTGGTAGAACGAAACTCGTCTGAAGCCCACTTTTCAAGGGCTTCAAGAGTTTCTTCGTTCAAACGCAGTGCAAAAGCTTTTTTCTTAGACAAAATAAAAAATCAATGATTTAAGGTTCCGGCATTCACAACTGGATTAACATCTCGGTCTGAGCAGAGAACAACCAATAAATTACTGACCATGGCCGCTTTTTTGTCATCATCCAGTTCAATTATGTTGCGTTTGCTTAAATCGTGTAACGCTTTTTCCACCATTCCAACCGCGCCTTCCACAATTTTTAATCTGGCCGCTACCACTGCTGTTGCTTGTTGCCTTTTTAGCATGGCACCGGCAATTTCTTCAGCATAAGCAAGGTAGCCTATCCGTGCTTCCATAACCTCAATTCCGGCTATCGCCAAGCGCTCTTCCAATTCATTTTCTAATGCGTGATTGACTTCCTCTAAACCAGAGCGTAAACAAATGTCAGATTGCTCGTCATCGAAGTTGTCATACGGATAAAGCCCGGCCATTTTTCGAACAGCTGCATCGGTTTGCACCCGAACGAAGTTGGCATAATCGTCTACCTCAAAAGCAGCCTTAAAGGTTTCTTTTACCCGCCAAACCAAGATTACGCTGATCATTATCGGGTTGCCCAATTTGTCGTTTACTTTCACTCTCTCACTATCAAAATTTCTTGCCTTTAGAGAGATTTTCTTTTTGGTGTAAAACGGATTTAACCAAAAGAAACCGTTTTCTCTTACAGTTCCTTTGTAGGTCCCGAAAAGTGTTGCCACCACGCTGCCATTTGGGTTTATTATGGTGAAGCCTACAAGATGGGTTAACCAAATTAGAATAAGCGGAATGGAAATAGCCATTCTTTGGGAAATCAGGTATACCGACCCGCTGATAAAAAGGATCTGCAGTAGGATGTGCAAATAACCTTTTTGTGGATGAAGTGTTATCTCTTTAAAAATTGTGAATTGATATCA
>CALCFH010000014.1 GCA_937900215.1 uncultured Cryomorphaceae bacterium | reverse complement strand
CATTTGGTTGGGCGACTATTATCTAACAGACGATATCAGTGATGCCACTCAATGGAAATTGCCTGCAGAGAATATAGCTCCGGGTGGATTTAAACTTATTTGGGCCTCTGGAGATACAAGCATAGCAAACGATCATGCCAATTTCAAGCTTTCAAAAAGTGGCGAAGAGATCGGATTGTTCTTAGACAATGGCAGCAGTGTAGACACAGCAGATTATATTTCTTTTGGAGCACAAACAACCAATGTGTCCTATGGCAGAGAATACGATGCAAGTCCGAATTGGATCTTCTTCAATACTTCTACACCCAATTCAAGCAATGCAAGCTTTGGTGTGGAAGAAGTGAAACTATCTGGCCTTCAGTTTTATCCTAATCCCTTCTCGGATATTGTGAACGTTCTCAATCCAACTTCCAATCAAGCCGAAGTTGAAGTGTTTAGTGCTCAAGGGCAATTGATAGCGCGTTTTCAGATTGGGGCTTTTGAAAGCATCCGATATTCTGATCAAGCGGCGGCTGGTCTGCGTATTATGGTGGTTAGAACCAAGGAAACGACAGAGGTTGTACGCCTAATCAGACTTTAAAGTCGTACTCTTTTAAATAGCGCCTTTTCTCTTGAAAGGCTCAGGAATAGTAGAATGATGCTGTTCCTGAGCCTTTTGTTTTTTCTGTGACAGAAAGAAATTGCTTAGCAACTGACTTTCAATACTGTTTTTTAGTAGATTTGGACTTTCAGTATAAATTACTATAAGTCTCGAGTCTCATGAAGTTATTGAAGTATTCACTTAGCATTCTGTCTTTCTTCGCTATCTTTTGCCTTAGTGCGCAAGTGGTGAATGTTGGAAGCGGCAGCTATACGCTTACTTTTCCTGGTGTTGATGCAGCAGGTAGAAATGGATTTCCATCCGGAACACCTTATACCATTGGTGCTGCAGCAACTAAGCCCGTTCCCACCAACGATTGGTGGTCTGCCAAGGTGAAGAACAATCATGCAGACAATCTTTTCAATTATCCTTTCACCCTAAAAACAGTAAATCAAGGATTGGTGGTTACCTATATTCCATGGGGACCGATTGACAATATTCTACCTGTAATAGTGGGTGTGAGCGGATTGAATGCCAATGCGGCCAACGTATCGGACTATTCTGATTGGACCGTGAGTATGGACTGGTCGAATGGAACGCGGAACTTTCAGGCTACAGCCGGAATAGGTATGCCCTTTCTGTACTTCCATAAAGATTCATCGGATGTTGCACAGGTAACCGTAAATCAAGGTACTGCAACAATCAACAACGAAGTACTCTTAATAGTAGATGCTCGCAACGGAGCCGACTTTGCTATTTACGCTCCAAATGGAAGTGTTTGGACGCAGACGGGGAACGTTTATACTTCCACCTTAAATGGAGAGAATTATTGGTCGATGGCCTTTCTTCCGCTAAATGCTTCAAGTCCTGCCGCGGCGGCTACGCAGTATAAGAAGTATGCCTATGTTTTTCCAGCCGAGACACATACGGAATGGAATTACAACGAAAGCAGCTCTGTGGTGACAACCGATTTCAGGATTTCTACCGATGTAAAAGAAGGAACCGATACCCTAATGCTCATGGGCTTGTTGCCACATCATTGGGACAATCTATCCAGTAGCACAGCCTTTCTTACGCACACTTATCCAACCGTAAGAGGAGAGCTTAAAACCATAGAAGCCAATGCTTTCTCTGTGCAGAATATCTTTTACGGTATACTTCCGACCTTACCCTATGTGGGATATTACAGTCAGACCTACAGTCCGGCGGAGATGAACAATAAGATTGAGCTATTGGAGAATGATGCCTTAAATGCATGGACCGATTCGTACAACGAGGGGCAGGAGATGAATCGCTTGATACAGACTGCACGGGTAGCAGAACTTTCTGGAGATAGCGTAGCCCTTCATAAACTATTGAACACCATAAAAGAGCGCTTAGAAGATTGGCTGAAAGTACAAACGGGCGAAGTGG
>CALCFH010000013.1 GCA_937900215.1 uncultured Cryomorphaceae bacterium | reverse complement strand
GGTGGCTACATGGGTGTAGATCTCTGTGGTTTTGCTGCTTCCATGGCCTAGTAAAAAACGAGGTATTGCTCTAACTTCATCCACTTCGAGTCTATGCTTGGCATTTGGTTCCCTTTATCTAATGCGCGTCTTCTTTGCTGCTGTTTGTACTATTCGAAAAACACCAAGTCTGCTTAATTGGGTTCCGGTTGGACTTTCAAATGCGCAAGCCTCAGGCTTTCTCTCTCTATAATCTATACACTAGTGGGCCATTTCCCTGGAAATGAGAAAGGGGTCGGCATTTTTGACTTTCGTGTGTCTGTATTAAAAGACAGCAGGTATTAGACATTCCCCAACCTCTTTCTTTTCCCCCTTGATTTCCACTCCTCCCAATCCATTTTTTTAAGTAGAATTTTCTTTTTTTTTCTCCTTTTGGTGATTTCTCGGGGCTATCCTTCGGTTTCTCAGACCCTGTTCTCTGTCTCACGGGCTTTGTTCAAAGTCTCACGGGCTTTGTTCAACGTTTCACGGGGCTTCCTGAAAGTTTCACGGGCCTTTTTGAAAGTTCACGGGCCTTCTTGAAAGTTTCACGGGCTTTGTTCAACGTTTCACGGGGCTTCTTGAAAGTTTCATCGAACTGTTTCTCTTTCTCTCAGCCAATGTCAAATCTTTCATCCTTCTTCTTTCTAGTCTCTCCGCTCTTCTTTCGGAGCTAATACTAGCTTCTTCCTTCTTTTTCTGTCTCGCCAAATCTTGCTTATGGCTGCTCTTTTTTCTTAGCCCTCCCTTTTTGTTTTGCTTTGTTTTTCGTCGCTATCTCTGTGTAGTGCTGCGATCTAGTTCCTTTCCACTCCTTTTCTTCGATTTTAGTCGCCCCTAATGTCTATGGGGTGCCGTTTTTTTTATTCCAAACCGCCTACTAAATCTTCGGAATGCGCACCTGCATAACCGACCCTTTTCCCAACTCGGTAGTGAGCAGCGTAAGGGTGCCGCCATGGTATTCTTCTACAATGCGCTTGGCCAATGTAAGGCCCAGTCCCCAGCCTCTTTTCTTGGTGGTAAATCCTGCTCTAAATATTCTTCTGCCTTGAGCAGCCGTCATGCCTTTGCCTGTATCGCGCACTAGAATCTTGTAATAGCCACCCATTTCACTGAGCTCTACGTCTATTTTTCCTACCCCACCCATGGCATCTATGCTGTTTTTAATGAGGTTCTCAAGAACCCACTCAAAAAGCGGAGCATTCAGCAGTACCTGCCAGGCTTTGCTTTCTTCTTCAGGAGTAAATCCAATGTGAATTTTAGACGAGGTGCGCTTGCGGAGGTAATCTAAGGCACGCTCTATCAAGGGAACCAAGGCTTGGGGTTTCTTTTCGGGTATGGAGCCAATTTTGCTAAATCGGTCGGTAAGCAATTCCAAGCGCTTTACGTCTTTGTCCATCTCCTCTACAATCATCTGCTCTACGTTCTGATCTTTTAGCAAATGAATCCATCCCATTAAAGAAGAAAGCGGGGTGCCAATCTGGTGGGCGGTCTCTTTGGCCATGCCTGTCCATACCCTATTTTGCTCTGAGCGCCGCGAGGCCGAAAAGGCCAGATAAGCCACCGTAACCAACAAACCTATTACGCCCAACAATACCCAAGGGTACAACCTCAATTGCCGCAATAAAGTAGAATTGCGGTAATAGAGATAATTCACCTGCAGGGCATCTATGCGTATTTCTATGGGTTCATTCTCGGCTTTCATGCGCTCTAGCTCCTCTTTTTGGTAGCTTTCGAGCTCTTCTTTGTTTGGATCTAGATTTCTGTAGCGAATGATGCTTCCACTTTCATCCGTCATAATAATCGGAATGGTAGTATTGGATTCTATGAGCATAGAAGCCAAGTTTATCTCCGTGTCTACCGGAGAATTGTTAATGGTATTTACGGCCTCAGCCCACAGCAGCATTCTCTTTTCTTCTTCCTGCCGCAGCTTCTTTAAAAAAGTCTCGGTATAGAGCAAGGTTACCAAGCCAATGCCCACGGCACAGATAAATAGGAAGAATTTCCAGGTATTCTTGCGGTTGTATACGTCTATCTTCATCTCAATGGCATAGCTAACGCCGCGATTATGAGGCAAATTGTATTCTGCTACATTTCTGCTTCCAGTCCATACTTGGTTTGGCTATTTTTGCAAGCTCAATGTAAGACACTTTTGAGCAGATATCTCGTCATAATTCCAACCTATAATGAAAAGGAAAATATCCGTTCTATTGTGAACGCGGTTCTTTCTTTACAGGAGGCTTTCGACCTACTTATTGTAGACGATGGTTCTCCCGATGGTACGGGTGGTATAGTGAAGGATCTACAGAAGCAATATGCCGAAAGATTGTTCCTTATTGAACGCAGTGGTAAACAAGGTCTCGGAACGGCCTATTTAGCGGGATTCAAGTGGGGGCTGGAACGCCACTACGATTTTATCTTCGAGATGGATGCCGACTTTTCTCACGATCCCAAAGATCTTCCTAGATTATTGGAGGCTTGCGAAAAGGATGGAGCAGACCTAGCCATTGGCAGTCGATATTGCCAAGGAGTTAATGTGGTAAACTGGCCCATGGGAAGGGTGTTGCTTTCGTATTTTGCCTCTAAATATGTGCGATTTGTTACGGGTATGCCCATACACGATACCACGGCCGGATTTAAATGTTACAGCAGTAAGGTGCTCAAGACAATACGCTTTGATAAAATACAGTTTGTGGGTTACGCCTTTCAGATTGAGATGAAGTTCAAAGCTTGGATGCACGGTTTTAAAATTAAGGAGGTGCCGGTGATTTTTACAGACCGTCGCCAAGGACAAAGCAAAATGAGCCAGTCGATTATCAGAGAAGCCATCTTCGGTGTGCTTCAAATGAAATTGGCCGGTGTTTTTAATCGCAAAGAGTACAAGAAGACATATGTCGGTTGAATCTAAGATTCTTATTCGCAACGCTGTAGTATTTAACGAAGGCAAGGCCGAAGAGAAGGATGTTCTTATAGAAGGAGAACGCATAAGCCGTATTGAAGACAGCTTAAGTCAGCGCAGTGGAGAGCGAATTATAGATGCCCAAGGCCTTTGGCTGCTTCCGGGTATTATAGACGATCAAGTGCATTTCCGCGAGCCGGGACTTACCCATAAAGGCGATATTCATTCAGAGTCTAGAGCGGCTGTGGCAGGAGGCATTACGTCTTTCATAGAGCAGCCCAATACCTCCCCACCCGCTACTACTATTGAAAAGTTAGAAGAGAAATACGCCTTGGCGGCTGAGCGCTCTTTTGCCAATTATGGCTTCAATATGGGGGCTTCCAACGATAATATCGAAGAGCTTTTAAAGCTTACTCCTGGCAAATACCCGGGCATTAAGGTTTTTATGGGCTCCAGTACGGGCAATATGCTAGTAGATCAGGCGGCAACTCTTGAACGCATTTTCTCCGAACTCAATCACCTCATCATTACCCATTGCGAAGACGAGGCTACCATTCAGCGCAACCTAGAGCAAGCGGTAAAAGATTTCCCCAAAGGCATTCCTTTTAACCAGCACCCTATCATTCGCAGCGAAGAGGCCTGCTATCTCTCTTCTTCTTTTGCGGTTGAATTGGCCAAGAAACACAATACCCGTCTGCACGTTTTTCATATTTCTACAGCCAAAGAAGCGGCCATGTTCGACAATTCCATTCCCCTGGCCGAGAAGAGAATTACGGCAGAGGCTTGCCTGCATCATTTGTGGTTCGACGATTCGCATTACGAGACCAAAGGAAGCCTTATTAAATGGAATCCTGCGGTGAAAACGGCTCAAGACAAAAAGGGTATCTGGAAGGCTTTGTTGGATGGAAGAATCGATGTCATTGCTACAGACCATGCTCCGCATACGCTAGAAGAAAAGAGCAAAGACTATTTGAATGCGCCTTCGGGCGGTCCATTGGTGCAGCATTTTCTTCCAGCCATGTTGGAATTTGTGCGCCAAGAGAAAGTAAGTGTAGAGTGGTTGGTAGAAAAGATGTGCCACAATCCGGCCATCCTTTTCCGAATCAAAGACCGCGGATTTATTCGCGAAGGCTACTTTGCAGACCTCGTTCTGGTAGATCCCGCACGCCCATGGACGGTTAACAAAGCCAATATTCTCTCCAAATGTGCTTGGTCTCCTTTTGAAGGCACTACCTTTAAATCGCGCATAGATAAAACCTTTGTAAACGGACGTATTGTCTACGATAAGGGTCAGTTTTCTGAGAAGTTTCGCGGACAGAGACTTAGCTATAATGTGGACTAGAACTGCCCTTCTTTTCTTTTTGTTGGTCGGATGTGGCAGTCCGCAAGACACCGTTTTTCCAGACGATGTCTTAAAGCCCGAAAAAATGGTGGAGGTCTTGGTAGATGTGCATTTGGTGGAAGGAGCCCGCACCGGTCAAAACATTATGGGCGATACGCTCAAGCTAGAAGAATACTATGCTGGAGTATTAAAAAAACACCAGCTAACCGATGAGGAATACCAGCGAAGCTTTAATTTCTACAGCTCTAGGCCAGCCGAATTTGAACTGGTTTTTGATAAGGTTATTGAAATATTAGCGAAGAAAGAGGCAGAGATTGCTAAGAAAAATCGGCCTCCTGAACCCGATAGGCCGTAATCTCCTGAATGCTCTGAGCCATTGATCTAAACTCTATGTTTAAGTCGCGCTTAATCTTGTCGTTTCGGTAAATAGAGGTTCTCAATGCGCTGCCTACCGTTTCTTTTGTAATGCTCGCTTTGGCTCCTCCAAAGAATTCGCGCAGCCTTTGCAGAAAAGCCATAGTGGTCAACATCCAACTTTTTACAGCCTTGGTCGGAAGGGCTCGTCCATACCCGCGGGCAATGCATTCTAAAATGTGTTTAAACGGAAGGCTTTCAGATACCGCTACATAGCGCTCGCCCTTGCAGTTCTGATCTGCCATCCGAAGCATGGCTTCTACTACATCGCGCACATCTACAAATCCATTGGTGCCAGGCGGATAAAAGGGAAAGCCCTTTTCTACTAAGTGAAAGATGGCCATGCTTCCTTCTTGCCAGGGTCCGGGTCCAAAGAGCACCACCGGGTTTATAATGGAGGCCGATAGGCCCTCTTGCATTCCTCTCCAAACCTCCAATTCTGCCAATCTCTTCGATTCAGAATAGGCAGAGTTGTCTGGAGAATCTTTCCATTGAGTGTTTTCATCGTATACGCCGTCTACGGTCTCTCGTCCCAAAGCCGCCACCGAACTTACGTATACCAACTGCTCTATCTTAGAGGCTAAAGCTTGGTTCACCACATTAGCGGTAGTGGTTGGATTTACCTTTAGAAGCTTTTTTCGGTCTTTTGGGTGGAAGGAAACCAGCGCAGCACAGTGGAAAACCTTCTTTATGCCTACAAAAGCATCCTCCACCTCCATTACATCCATTAGATCGCATTGCACCCATTCAATTTGCTGAAAGAGCTGTTCTGCCTGCGGACTATAATAGTTGAAAATCTTTAATACCAAGCTCTTACGGCTCTCGCTGCGGAATGTACAGCGAGTAGATTCACCCCTTTCTGCCAAGCGAAAAAGCAAATGCGCCCCCAATAATCCGGTACCTCCCGTAACTAATATCATAAGTCAAAGATAATCGGCATAGTTTCGCTTGGGAGACGAAATCAGTCCGATTAATTTTACGCCAAATATTTCTGAGATGTCAAATTTTATAGAAGAGTTAAAGTGGAGGGGCATGTTGCACGATGTTATGCCCGGAACGGAGGAGCTATTGCAGAAGGAAATGACCAAAGGCTATATAGGATTTGATCCCACCGCCGATTCGCTTGGCGTTGGAAACTTAGTGCAAATAATGACCTTAATGCATTTCCAAAGAGCAGGGCATAAGCCCATTGCTTTGGTTGGAGGGGCCACAGGTAGAGTGGGAGATCCGAGTGGAAAGAGCCAAGAGCGCAATCTATTGGAAATAGATCAGCTTCAGCACAACCAAGACTGTCAGCGCAAACAATTAGAGCGCTTCTTAGACTTTAACTGCGGTGCCAATTCGGCTGTATTGGTGAACAATTACGATTGGTTTAAGGATATGGGCTTCTTAGATTTTATCCGCGTCGCCGGAAAGCACCTAACCGTTAACTATATGCTGGCGAAAGATTCGGTAAAAAGCCGACTCGAAACAGGCATGTCTTTTACTGAGTTTTCATACCAACTCATTCAAGGCTATGATTTTTACCATTTGTGGAAGAACGAAGGTGTAAAACTGCAAATGGGTGGAAGCGATCAGTGGGGAAATATAACCACAGGAACCGAATTGATTCGTCGCATGGCAGGAGGAGAGGCGTATGCCTTAACCACACCGCTCATAAAGAAAGCCGATGGCAGCAAGTTCGGAAAGTCGGAGGGAGGAAACATCTGGCTAGACCCAGAGAAAACCAGTCCGTACCATTTTTACCAGTTTTGGCTCAATGCCGCCGATAGCGATGCGGGCAGCTTTCTGCGCATCTTTAGTTTAAAGAACAAAGAAGAAATTGAGGCTTTGGAAGCAGAGCATGCTGAGGCTCCTCATACCCGAGTGTTGCAACGTGCCTTGGCAGAAGAGGTAACCGAGAGAGTGCACTCTCG
>CALCFH010000012.1 GCA_937900215.1 uncultured Cryomorphaceae bacterium | reverse complement strand
ATAAAAGCCAGAAAGAACATTCTAAACAACAAAACGAAGCGGTACTATTTGTGAAGCAGAAGCTCGATTCTGCACGCTGGTTCGTAGACGCCATCCGCCAAAGACAACAGACGTTGTTGATAGTGATGGGTGCCATTATGGAAAAGCAAAGTGATTATTTTCTAACAGGCGATGAGAGGGATATCAAACCCATGATTTTAAAAGACATTGCTGAGGTTACAGTATTAGATATAAGCACGATATCTAGGGTGGCCAGCAATAAATATGTTCAAACACCCTACGGAACCTTCTTGATTAAAGAAATTTTCTCAGAGTCTATGACCAATGAGCAAGGAGAGGAAGTGTCTACCCGCGAGATAAAGAATATATTGGAGGAGCTCATAGACAATGAAGACAAGAGTAAGCCTGTACCAGACGACCAATTAGCGCTTTTATTGAAAGAACGAGGTTATCCGATTGCACGCAGAACCATTGCTAAATACCGAGACCAACTCAATATTCCAACGGCAAGATTGAGGAAAGAGTTATGAGTACTCGTCTTGCCTCTGCATTGTCTTATTTCAGTCACCCGGCTCTAATACCCCTTTTAGGCTTTGCAGTCTTGCTGCATATCCAGCCCTTTCCCTTGCCTTTTTTGTCGGTTATCTATTCAATGGTTTTTCTGTTTGTTGGAACCTTTTTGCTTCCCGCTTTATTTAGCGTCTTGCTTCTATATATGGGCGTTATAGATTCTGTACAGATGGAAGATGCTGAATCGAGACGATGGCCCTTTTTAATTTCTATTGTCTTCTTTCTAATTACGGGCTTTTATTTACAAATGTTTCCTATACCTCTAGTTATCAGCAGATTTATAGTAGGAGGTGCATTGGGAATTTTATTCCTTTTTATTCTACTGCCCTTTACAAAAGCCAGCGCGCATCTTTCAGGAATAGGTGGTTTTTCTGCCTTTTTGCTCTATTTAGGAAGTCAATACGATGTAGATCTTATTGCTATTTTAATTCCAACCGCCTTGGCTACAGGTTTAGTGGCCACAGCCCGATTAATATTAAAGGCACATACTCCAATAGAGCTAGCATTAGGTTATTCTACTGGTTTCGGCGCTATGTATACGGTACTCGCTTATTTATAGAGTTGGCGTTCTACCTCCATCAACGGGCAGATTGATTCCGTTAATATAAGAAGCAGCGGGGGAGGCTAAAAAAGCAATGGCTTGTCCTATTTCAGAAGGTTTAGCAAATCGATTGGCAGGAATTTCGGCCAACATTTCCATTTTCACTTCCTCCGCAGAGACTCCCATTTTCATCGATTTATTTTGGAAGATTTGCTCCAGACGTTCGGTTTCGGTTGCTCCAGGAAGAACATTATTCACCGTTATTCCGTACTCAGCTAACTCCATAGAGAGTGTTTTGCTCCAGTTTGCAACCGCCCCGCGTATGGTATTGGAAACACCTAATCCTTTTAATGGAGCCTTTACAGAGGTAGATATTACATTAATGATTCTTCCATAAGAGGCGGCTTTCATTCCTTCTATGAAGGCTTGAACCAGTATTTGGTTATTTACCAAATGATTTTGAAAAGCAGTGAGGTATTCATCCAATCCGGCTAAATGCGCAAGACCTGGAGGAGGGCCGCCTGTATTGTTAATGAGTATATGAATAGGTGTATTGGAGTTGTTGGCAATACGTTGGGCTGCTTCCAAAACACTTTTGTTATTGCTGAAATCGGCCACGGCATAAAAGTGCTTTTGTCCGTGCGCTTTTGGAAGCGATGCGCAAACAACTTTTAATTTTTCCTCATTTCGGGCCAAAAGGCAGACTTTCGCCCCAAGCAAAGCCAGTTCGTGCGCCGCGGCTTTTCCAATTCCCTGAGTGCTTCCGCATACCAGAGCAGTTTTTCCAGATAAGTCTAATTCCATGCGATGAATATAGCACACGATTGTATTAAATTGCGAAAAACTGTTTCAGATGAAAGCGCCGTTCAATTTATTTAAGTGGATAGAAGAAAATAGAGATCTACTTAAACCCCCTGTAAACAATAAGAATTTGTACCCGGAGGGCAGTGATTATATTGTTATGATTGTAGGAGGGCCTAATGCTCGTAAGGACTATCATTACAATGAAACAGAAGAACTGTTTCTGCAACTAGAAGGAGATATTGTGGTGAAGATTCAGGAGGATGGCAAGTCTGTTGAAGTGCCAATTCGCGCCGGAGAGATGTTCCTTTTGCCGCCCAGAATTCCGCATAGCCCTATTCGCTCAGAAGGAAGTGTTGGATTGGTGATAGAAAGAGTGCGCAAGCCCGAACACCAAGACGGACTACTTTGGTTTTGTGATGAATGCAATCAATCTTTGTACGAAACCTATTTTCAATTGGGCAATATCGAGAATGATTTTCTACCGCGTTTTAGACATTTTTATAGCTCAGAAACATTAAGAACCTGTTCGAATTGCAGTCATACAATGGAAACAGACACCCGATTTACTTAGAAATTATATGTGTTCTTCTAGTTCCCATCCACTTACAATAGATATACATACCCATATTCTTCCGGAACATATACCCGGGTATCGGCAGAAATTTGGTTATGGAGGCTTCATTCATTTAGAGCATCACAAGCCGTGTAGAGCAAGAATGATGATGGATGATAAGTTCTTCAGAGAGATCGAAGACAATTGTTGGGATCCTGAAACAAGGCTTCGTGAATTAGGGCAACACCATGTAGATATGCAAGTCTTGTCTACTGTACCCGTAATGTTTTCGTATTGGGCCCAGCCAAATCACGCTCTTGAAGTAGCTGTTTTTTTGAACGATCACATAGCGGGAATTGTACATAGATATCCAACCCGTTTTATTGGTTTAGGTACACTTCCCTTACAAGATCCTGAATTGGCCATTCAAGAATTACAGCGATGCCATTCAATTGGACTAAAAGGCATTCAAATTGGAACGCATGTAAACGATTGGAATTTAGACGCACCCCCATTATTCGATGTTTTTGCAGAGTGTGAAAAACTAAGCATGTCAGTATTTGTGCATCCTTGGGATATGATGGGAAAGGATAAGATGAATAAATATTGGCTTCCTTGGTTGGTTGGAATGCCAGCAGAAAGTTCTCTTGCACTCTGCTCGTTGATTTTTGGAGGCGTTTTTGAGCGCCTACCGAAGCTGCGAGTGGCTATAGCGCATGGGGGTGGATCTTTTCCAGCAACCCTAGGAAGAATCCAACACGGCTATGATGTTCGACCCGATTTATGTGCGGTAGACAATCCTTTTCCACCCTCCAGTTATATTGGAAAATTTTGGATTGATAGTTTAGTTCACGATCCATCTATGCTCGAATACGTCGTGAAACTCTTCGGGGCTTCTAAAGTAGCTCTAGGAACAGACTATCCCTTTCCTTTAGGGGAATTGGCTCCTGGTCAGCTCATTAGATCGAGTTCATTCGATCAAGAAACAAAGGCAATGCTGCTGGGTGGAGCTGCCCAAGCCTGGTTGAATATTTAGCACGTAAATTATTCTCTCTGATTTACAGCGGTTTATAAGTTAATTTCAGCTTATTTTCTTTTTTACTATATACTTATAGTAAAAAATACTTTATGTTTGAAGATATAATAGTTAAATCCAACTTAAAACCTAAGCTTATGATCAAGAAAATCTATGCTTTAGCCCTATTGGGCTTTGCCTCTTTGGGACTAAACGCCCAATCGGCTTCGCCTTACTGTGCTACGGCTACAACCCACTTCAATATACCTGCGGAGATTCCTTCCCAGATATATTTGAGTATTGCGAATGTGGACGCCACTTCTATGACGGTTCAAATTGAATCTGCTGATGCAGACGCAGTAGACCTTTTGTTGGTGCTCAATGGCAGTGGCGCAACCATTTCCAATGAGAACACATCGATTCCTGGTAAAATCAGCCGTACCCTTACTTGGGCTACACCTCCTGCAACAGTTGATCTCAACATTATGTGGAGCAAGGCTTCTTTTCTAGGCAACTGGATGTTGAACCAAACAGATATTACGCTGAATTTTGCGGATACTTGTGCTTCGTTCAATCCACCACCACCACCTCCTCCTCCAACACCTGTGAATGTTACTTTTCAAGTTGACATGAACAATTATGCAGGATCTTATACTACCGTTAACGTAAACGGTACATTCAACGGATGGTGCGGAGGTTGCAACCCCATGACAGATGCAGATAATGATGGCATTTATGATGTTACCCTTCCACTTTTACCTGGTATTATTGAATACAAGTTCACTGTAGATGGTTGGACAGATCAAGAGAACCTGATTCCTGGAACAAGCTGTTCAGTGTCAGGCGGTGGTTATACCAATCGTATATACACTATCGCTGGTGCAGATACACTTCCAGCCGTATGTTGGAACTCTTGTGTTACCTGTGCCGCAGCTCCTGTATCTAAAATGGTAACCTTTACCGTAGATATGGCAGACTACAGTAGCACTACCTATTCAGGGGTTTTCTTGAATGGTAGCTTCAACGGATGGTGTGGTACGTGTAACCCAATGACAGACATGGGCAACGATGTTTGGTCGGTTTCTATTCCTCTTTCAACTGACTCAATTGAATACAAGTTCACTTTAGATGGATGGACAGGTCAAGAGGCGCTTAGTCCAGGATCTTCATGTACAAAGACCACTTCTGGTTTCACCAATCGTTTTGCTGAGCTATTAGGGGATACGGTATTGAATGAAGTATGCTGGAATCAGTGTACAGATTGTGTTGGAATACCCAGTTCAGTTAACGTTACTTTCAAAGTAAACATGAATAACTACACTGGAATCTTCTCTTCAGTAAACTTGAATGGTACTTTCAATAGCTGGTGTGGTACTTGTACTCCTATGTCAGATAGCAATGGTGATGGAATTTATGAGTTATCTGTTGTTGTTCCAACTTCTGGTATCGAGTACAAATTCACCGTTGATGGTTGGAATGATCAAGAGAACTTAGTAGCTGGCGATCCATGTACTATAACCTCAGGTGGTTTTACCAATCGCTTCTTAATGCCAGTTGGAGATTCTACATTAAACCCGGTATGTTGGGGATCTTGCTCTGACTGTGGTGCAGCTCCTATTAATTACTACGATGTAACATTCAATGTGAATATGAATGCTGAATGCGGAGTAGATTCAGTAGATATCGCAGGCGATTTCAATGGCTGGCCTTCGGGAGCCGGTGCAACAATGGTGGATATGGGCAATGGATCCTATTCAGCGACCTTGAATCTATTGGAAGGAACTGTTTCTTACAAGTTTAGAAAATGGTCTGGAGGCGCTGTAGTTTGGGAGAGCATTTCAAACCGTTCTACCACATTTAACAGCGATGTTAATATTGCTGAGGTTTGTTTTAACAATGTATCTTCTTGTGATCCAGTACCAGTAATTTCTGGCATCTCGAAGTTAGGTAACCCAAGAACCTATACGGTTGCTTTTAGTGCCCCTGCAGGTCAGTTGTACTCTCTACAATTGAAAGGCCCATCGGATGTGAACTGGTCTACGCCTAAAACGTGGGCAAGTGCTTCTGCTACTTCTCAGAACTTCCAAGCGAAAGTTTTTGGTGGAGAAACAAGAGTACGTATTGGCGTTCGCAATGCGGGTGTTTGGTCTTACAGCTGTGAAGAGGCTTTCATTTCTGACTGCAGCCCTATGACTGTTTCAGCTATTGAATTGGTTGCTCCTTTCTGTTCAGGTGATTCAGCTCAATTGAAAGCGGTTGTTTCTGGCGGTTTTAAATCCAAAACCTTTATGTGGAGCACTGGTGAAACTACTCGTTTCATTTATGGCCAGCAAGGCCAAACTTACACAGTAGTGGCTACGGATGAGGCAGGTTGTTCTGATTCAGCTTCTGTTACGGTTTCTAGTCTAACTACAACTAATAGTCCTACTGCATTCAGTGTTTCTAAACCAAATGCTGTAACTTTTACCGGTACTTGGACTCCAGCAGCTTTAGGCTCAGGAGTAACTTTGGTTGGATATCGCATGGCTTACCGTCAGGTAAATGTTGGGGCTTCTTGGACCACCACGGCGCTTTCGGCTAACACCACAGCTACTGTTGATTTTACGGGAAGTGGATTGCCATCGGCAAACTATGAGTTCACTGCTTTTGCACGTGTAAACGACAATGGAAGTGTATACAACACTGAATATGCTTGTACTGATCGTATATTCTACAATGGTTCTGGTGCTAAATGGGATGCAAATTCTTCTAGTGCAATTGCTGGGTTGAGTATTTATCCTAATCCAACACAGAATATTGTGAATATTCAGTCAGAAGGCGCTATGCAATCAGTTGAAGTAACAGATATGAATGGCAAGAGGTTGATGCTTGTAGAATTGAACGAAGAGAAATCTACTTCGATCAATTTGGAAGCTCTTTCTTCTGGAATTTACTTAATCAACGTTATTTCAGAAAACGGAATTTCTACAGAGCGCGTAAGCAAGCTGTAAGTTAAAAACTGTGCTTAGTGTATGTGAGGCCCGCTTATGCGGGCCTTACTTTTTAAGGAAAATGACAAATTTTCACCTACCTTTTGGTGAACTGTACTAAAAGGTATATATTAGTGT
>CALCFH010000011.1 GCA_937900215.1 uncultured Cryomorphaceae bacterium | reverse complement strand
TACACGGCTCGAACGGCTCAAGGAACACCCTATAGTTCCGGAAATCAAGATTTCACCTGTAATTATGAAATTAGTGGATCGCTTTTAATGCTGTATGTAGACAAAGGGCAAGGTCTAGACACCCTTGAATTAAGAGCCACTAGTATCAGTCAGACTGAAATTAGCTTTGAAGCCATTGAAATAGTAGATATTCCTGCGAGTCAGCAATATGAAAAGACTACAGAAACCTTTAATCTGAGTCGTCTATAAACCAGCGACTGTAATAAGGAAGCGCGTTATTCCAATTGTCTATCTTATTCATTATCTGAATGAGTATTAACATACTTTAGACTTGTGCGCTCTATCTACTTTATAAGCCCCGAAAACCGGGGCTTTATTTTTTTGCAATCCAACGAATTTTGAAAAAAACGGTATAAAACCGAACGGGATAGTGTATTTCAGACACTTTTATTTAAAATCTTAATGCAAAGGCTATCGACCCCATTAAAAACAGTTCCTATATTGTACCGCAAATTGCGAATCGAATACTTTTGGAATTTTCGCAAATAGAAAATATTGGGTTCTGATTTTTAAACTGGCTCCAACAGTTGAAAATCCTAAACAGATAATAAAAGCACTCATTATGCGTGAATTGAAGTTTATGAAGCAATTATCTACCTCCTTCTTCTTGGTAGTAATGAGCTTATTGGGAGCAACCGAAGCATTAAATGCACAGCAACCCGTTAAAGTATTAAGCGGAAATATTCTATCCGATCGAACGCTTGTAAAAGATACTATTTATGATCTAGATGGATTTGTTTATGTAAAGAACAACGCCACGCTCAGCATACAAGCGGGTACTACCTTACGTGGGTACATTCATTCATCTGGTTATAACACTAAAGGCTCCCTAATAATAACTCGCGATGCTGCCATACAGGCAATAGGAACTGAGTGCGAACCGATTGTTTTTACTTCAGCAAAAGCCTCAGGATCTAAAGCCGCTGGAGATTGGGGAGGATTATACATTTTCGGAGAAGCCATTTTAAATCGCGGAATCGATCAAGGAACCTACTTCGAGGAGGTTATGGAAGGTGGATTGAGCGGCGATGTAAACGACCGAATGTTTGGAGGTGCCTCTTCCAATGACAACTCGGGTACTTTACAATATGTGCGATTAGAATATTCTGGTGCCGACCTAGGAATCAATAGCGAGGCCAACGCGCTCACACTGGCAGGAGTTGGATCTGGAACAACCATCGACCACATTTTTGTAAGCTATGCCAATGACGATGCATTTGAAATTATCGGGGGTTCAGTAGACCTTTCTTATGTGGTTGCCTTGGCATCCAAAGACGATAACTTCGATTGCGACTACGGTTACAATGGAAATGTTCAATTTGGCATCATTTACCAAGAAGCGAGTACTGCAGATATCTCCAAATCGGAAGGTTGGGAAACCGAAAACGCCAGTATTGATCCCAATTTAACTCCAAGAACGGCTCCTATCTTTAGTCATTTTACCGTTATTGGCCCTAAAGCCACAGGAACTCCAGATGCCCAGCATCAATCGGTTGCCAGAATCCGACGCGGCTCTTGGACCAGCATTCACAATTCAATTTTCGTGGATCACGTGAATGGTATTTTCATAGATGGCGACGATTCATATGCAGGTTGGAATGCAGGCAATATGCAAATGACCGGAAACATACTCGCTGGAATGACCAACGACTTCAAAGCATCAGGCTCTCATACTGCTTCAGATATAGCCGCATTGTATGATGCCCCTTCCAACTCAAATACGAGATACCCCTCAACTGCATCGGTACTGCTTTCTTCCGACTACAATCAAATTAGCAACCCTAATTTAGTACCTCAGTCCACTAGTCCTGCTCTATCTGGCGCCACTTACTCTTTCACAGGAGCTTCTAATTTCGCCAATGTAAATTATAGAGGAGCCATGGGTTCTACCGATTGGACTTCAGGTTGGGGCGAATGGGACCCTCAAAATCCGACAAACAATTACAACGGACCTGTCATCAACTCTGTGAGCTTGGTTTCTGCACCAAAATCGTTTAATGTAAGCTTCAGTACCTCCGGAGGAGATCTCTTTGTTTTGCAAACACGAGTGGCGGGAAGTACCACTTGGAAAACGCCTAAATCATGGACAAACACATCTTTAACCTCTCAAAATTTTACAGCTGACTTACCAGGTGGTGTAAATGAAGTGCGAATAGGCGCGAGAAATGCCGGGGTTTGGGCCTACAGCTGTGAAACTCAGTTTACGGCTCCTTGTAAACCTATGACCGTTTCTGCTATTGAATTGGTAGATGCTTTTTGTGAAGGCGACTCTGCACTTTTGAAAGCCATTGCAAATGGAGGCTACCGTTCAAAAACATTCCTGTGGAATACAGGTGCAACAACACGATTTATATATGGGCAACAAGGGCAGACCTATTCAGTACGGATTACGGATGAGGCAGGATGTGTTGATTCGGCAAGTGTAACCGTTGGAATCATTAATACTGCCTACTCACCACGTTCCTTCAGTGTTGTAAAACCCAATGCAGTTACCTTCACTGGATCTTGGACTGCACCTACTTTTGGCACAGGAGTGAGTTTGATCGGATATAGAATGGCCTACAGACAAGTAGGGGTTGGAGCATCTTGGACTACCACTCCCCTTTCCAGTAACACTACGGCTACGGTTGATTTTACCGGTAGCGGTAATCCAACGGCAAACTATGAGTTTACTGCTTTTGCAAGAGTGAATGACAATGGGAGTATTTACAACACAGAGTATGCATGCACCGCTCGACGGTTTTACAATGGTTCTGGAAATAAAACAGATGTTGTTCCAAATTCAGAACTAGGGGAATTGGCTTGGAACATATATCCAAACCCAACACAAGACTGGATTACCATAGAGTGGAATAGAGAACAAAATATTCATATTAGATTAATGGATCTGACAGGAAGAATTATTTTAGAAAGAGAATCCATCTCATCCACCTCAGAAAAAATAGATTTGGGTAATTTAAGCGTAGGAGCTTATCTTCTTGAGATCAGTCTAGATGGACGAATCATTCAAGAAAGAATTATGAGGCAATAAGTTTTAAACAACAATAATATAAGAAGACCCGTGTGATGCGGGACTTTTTTGTTAGTAACCCATTATAAAAAGTAGTTATGCTTAACAATTAAGCAACCTATGTTTCAGTAGAATATGAGAAATTTGTGCCTTCTAAACAAAACCAAAACTATGTTCAAGAAATCTTTACTGAAACCATGGCTATTCCTACTAGTGAGTTTTCTCGCGATAGGTCTTCAAGCCCAAACCGCTCTAAATCCTGGAGACATTAGCATTACGGGATTCCGATCTGATTCTGACGACGGATTTTCATTTGTTACTTGGGTAGATTTAACTAACGGAACTGAAATCCGTTTCACAGATAATGGCTGGCTTGCTGCTAGTGGTTTTGTGACCTCTGAAAATGATATGAGTTGGACTAACACTACCGGAAGCACAATATTAGCTGGAACCGTTATAGTGGTTACTTGTCCTTCTGGCTCTTCCTCTGCGAATCTTGGAACTACTTCTAGTCAGTTGGATGGTCTATCTTCTAGTGGCGATCAGATCTTTGCTTACCAAGGTTCTTTAGCTACTCCAAGCTTAGTATTCGGAATCAACTTCGATGGAAGCACTTGGGCTGCAGATCGTACCTCTTCAAACAATTCTGCACTACCCGCGGCTTTGGCTTCTGCCAATATTGCTTTCCCAGAAGTGGATAACGCCCAGTTTACTGGAGCTAGAACCACTAATTCTGTTGCTGCTCATCAGGGTGTTATTGCAGACTTGGCCAATTGGACAGCGAATAACGATGGTGCAGTAGTAGGAACTCTTGATGCCAGTCCATTTGTAATTGGAGGCGGTGGAGCACCTGTCCTTTCTCCCGTTACCTCCTTGGCAACTTCTGCTCTTGGTGAAGACGAAATCAATGTTTCATGGATAAAGCCTGCAGGAACAAACGGAACTGACTGGGATGGCGTGATCGTTTTTATTTCGGAACATCCTTTCTCTAATTTCTGGTCAAACAATACAGCTGAAGCTAGTGTGTATTCTCCCAACTTTACTTTTATGGGAGGAACTTCTGCAAGCGTAGATGGTACCAACAACGCTTACTGCATTTATAATGGAGCGGCTAACGCAGATGGAAACATAGACATCGATGGTCTTACAGCCGGCACAACTTATTATGTGGCTGCCTATAGTTACACTGTAGAAACTGGTTCTGATATTTTCTCAAGCGAATCCAATTCAAACGTTACTACCAATTCACCCCCTGCGAACTCTGACTTAATCATCACTGGAATTATGGATGGCCCGCTTCCCGGTGGTAATCCAAAAGTTCTTGAGATTTACGCGATGAACAATGTTACTGACATGAGTCAATACAGCGTTCAATATGCAGGCAATGGGTCTACTACTTATAATTTAGTAACCAACTTCGATCCTATTAGCTTAAATGCGGGTGATTTCTATTATATCAGTACAGACTCCGCTGCATTTAATCTTTTCATGGGTTTTGATGCCGATGTTGTAAACACCACTTTTCCAAACGGCTTATTTATAAATGGAGATGATCACGTCGCTCTTTTCAGAGGTGCTACTGCGGTAGATTTTCTCGGCGATTTTGGTGTAGACGGAACAGGTACTTGCTGGGACCATTTAGATGGATGGGCTTACAGAAACAACAACAGCAATCCAACTACCTCTTTTGATTGTGCTGAATGGACCTTCTCAGGAATTAACGCCCTCGACAATCAACTTACCAATGCAACGGCTGTTATTCCTTTCCCTACAGCAACCTATGGCGTAATAGCTACTATTGACCTTTCTATCACAGAAGTGATGTCTTCTTCTACTTCTCCAGTTTCCAGCATCAACGGCGATTGGTTTGAAATCAAAAACAACAGTGCACTTCCTATTAACCTTAGCGGTTTTTCTTGGGACAATGGATCCAAAGTAGCGGGTACACATACTTTTGGTAATGTAACTCTTCAACCGGGTGCTGTTGCAATCGTTGCGGATGTAACCACTGCCAATGGTATAGATTGGACAAACTCTTGGATGCAAACAGCCAATTTAATTCTGGTTATTCCAAATGATGCTTTTGGACAAGGATTCTCGGATTTAAATGCTGCTGGCGATGTAATTTACATCTGGGATGATTCATCCAACCTACTAGATTCTGTAGCCTTTGGCGCTGCAACAAGCGGATTTAGTATGGAAGTTTCAAACAGTGTTGTAACGGCTCAATCAGCCGTTGGAGTGAATGGAGCCTATCTTTCTACCGGTGGCGATGTAGGATCACCTTCAGATCAAGCTCCCGTTATTATTACTATCCCTAACTATACTATCTCTGATATCAATGGTATCGATGCAAGCGGCGTTTCAGATTCTGATGGAGTGTATTGCAGCATCATTGGGGTGGTAACTTCTCCTGACTATGATGGAAATGCGGGCTATAGCTTCTATATGTCTGATGCTACAGGTTCTATAAACGTATTCTCATCCAGCGATATTGGCACCTTTGCGGCCAATGTGGGCGATGCTATTCGTGTAGTGGGAACCATCGACCAATTCAATGGATTGTTAGAAATAGTAGCCGATTCTATTACCGTACTTTCTTCTGGAAATTCTGTTGTTGCTCTTCCTGCTGCCGCACCTTCTGAGCTATTGGAGTCGGCTCTAATAAGTATTGCGAATGTGAGTATCATTGATACGAACCAATGGACAAATAGCGGATCTGGATTTAATGTAGATGTATACACCGCAGCAGGTGACACTTTTGTTCTTAGAGTAGATGCTGATATTAATTTGTACGGAACTCCCGTTCCGGCTTCTCCATTTACTTTAGTTGGAATCGTTTCACAGTTCGACAATAGCTCTCCTTTTGATGCAGGGTATCAAGTTTTACCGAGATCCACTGACGATATCATTCCTGTTTCTGCTTGTTTACTAAGTGGGGTAACCATTGGAATGATCTCTCAAGTTGCCGCCCCTCGTTCTTATAATGTACAATTCACCCTTCCTTCAGCTGGAGACTTATTTACATTGCAAATTAGAGCTGCAGGAGATACAACATGGAAATCGCCTAAATCATGGAATAACGCTAGTCTTACTAGCCAGAATTTCTTAGCAGAAGCATTCGGTGTTGATAATGAATTGAGAATCGGAGCTCGTGTTGCGGGTACTTGGATGTACAGCTGCATAAGCACCTTTGCTGCAGATTGTAAGCCAATGACAGTAAGCGCTATCGAACTTATTGCTCCTTTCTGCGCTGGAGATTCAGCTCAGCTAAAAGCTATTGCCAACGGTGGATTCAAGAGCAAAACCTTCTTGTGGAGCACGGGTGAAACCACTCGCTTTATCTACGGACAACAAGGACAAACGTATACCGTTGTTGCTACAGACGAATCTGGTTGTACAGATTCTGCCAGCGTTACAGTTAGCAGCCTATCTTCTGCTTATGTTCCAGGTAATTTCGCCGTGGTTAAACCAACAGCTGTTTCTTTCGCTGGATCTTGGACTCCTGCAACCCTTGGCTCAGGTGTGTCTTTAGTTGGATATAGAATGCAATATCGTCAAGCAAATGTGGGTGCGGCTTGGACAACCACTGCCCTTTCTACCAACACATCTGCTACAGTAGACTTTACCGGTTCAGGAAATCCTTCTGCCAACTATGAGTTCACAGTATTCGCCCGTGTTAACGACAATGGCTCGATCTACAATACTGAATTGGCTTGTATCGAAAGAAGATTCTACAATGGATCTGGAAATAAGATGGACAATAACAACAGCGCTCTAGTAGCTGGAGTGAAAGCCTATCCAAATCCAACCTCAAACATTCTTTATGTTGAATTTGCTTCTAATACTTCAGGAAGCATTGAAATTATGGATGCTACCGGACGTGTTGTTTATTCTAGAAATAACCCAGAAACCGGATTACTACAGATAGATATGACAGAATGGGCTAATGGAGTCTATATTCTCCGCAGCCAAGGCTTTGGAATGGACACTACAGAAAGAATTATTAAGAACTAATTTTTCTTCTAGAGCTAAACCACTAAAGGTTTAATTTACTGGCACCGCGTGAAAGAAATTTCACGCGGTTTTTTTTGTGCTTACTGCAGAGCAAACACACTCTGCATACAATCTTAACGAAATTGTTCTTGTCTAAGCCTAACGCACAAAGCCACTTATTGAACTGGCTTTTTGACCCAAAAATGTACACATAGAGGACGGCTAACCTAGTCTTAACCATTTCTTGTCTTAAAGTTGATTCTTTGGTGAAAATTTCATTTACGCCTTGTACCATTCCAAAAAACACGAAAAAAAGTTTGTTGTTAACAACAATTTTATTCCGAACCATTGAATCTTTTAATCATATAGGATATTTCACACGCTTTTTTTAAAAACTGTCTGATTTGGCTAGATCTATCCCTTTTCACATCTATAAGTTGTAGGAAATATAAAAATCTCTTTTCTGACACTACGTCAAACCACTTGCACAGAATAAATAAACCACCTCCTTGAATCAATAAAGACAGTCTTTAAAGTTTTGATTGTTGATAAAATAGCGCTAAACTTGAAGCGTAATTAACATCAAATCTTTATCGACCTATGAGAAAATTTACCTCTGGAGGTTCTTCTACGTTTTGGCGAACGTGGACGAACACTCTGCAATCGTCGTTGCTAACAGCCGTTGCGTTGTTGGGAGCGACTTCTTTGGCGTATGGACAATGTCCTCCCGAAGAACCACCCTTGGCTCCTTACCTAGTAGATTGGGAAGGTTTTGCCATCGGTGCTTCCGCTACTTTGCCCAATTGCTGGACTATGGCTCCTGTATCTATTTCTACTTCCTATCCAGGCTGGAGGATAGAGGATGGCGCAACAGCCTCTGGTTCTACAGGACCTGGTGTAGATATTACCTTGGGAACTACCGCAGGGAAATACATTTACCTAGAAACATCGGGTAGTGTCAATGGCACCATGAGCTCTTTCTCTAGCCCAGATATTTCTCTAGATAACCTAGGTTCCTTGAGAGAGTTGACTTTCTTTTACCATATGTATGGTGCTACAATGGGTACGCTAACCGTTGATGTATTCAATGGAACTTCGTATGATACCGTTTTCACAATCGCTGGCCAACAGCACACCTCTTTAACCGCTCCTTGGAGCAAAGCCACTGTTTCTTTGGCAGCCTATACAGGTACGGTTCATTTCCGTTTTCATGGATCTAGAGGAACTTCTTTTACAGGAGATATGGCCATCGATGACATCTTCATCGCTGACCCTCCTGCTTGTAATGAGCCTACTAACTTATCACTATTATCTGTAGGTATTTCTTCTGCACAAATCACATGGACTCCGGGTGATGCTGCAGCTACTTCTTGGAATGTTGAATACGGTCCGTCTGGATTCACTTTGGGAACTGGAACCGTTGTCACCGTTTCGAGTTCTACAACTACCTTAACGGGTCTTTCATCCTATACAGACTATACAGTTTATGTAAATGAGCAATGTGTTGGTTCTGCTTTAATTTCCAATCAAAGTATTCCACTTGCCTTTTCAACTCCTATTGTTCCTGATTGGAGCGAGAATATGGATACTTGGACTTCTTCTGTTTACTCTAGTGGTTGGTCAGAGGCCGATGGTGCAATTGGTTCAGCCAATACTACTTTCACAAGTACTACTTCAGGTGGTTGGTTCTTAGATGGAATGGCCAACAATGGTACAACAGGTGCCATGCGGAACTTTGCATCTAGAAGTTCTACTACGCTATATTCCGAGTGGCTGATTACTCCGAGTATTGATCTAGGCACAAGCAACAACTATGAGTTGCGTTTCGCCGCTGCGCTTACGACAAATTCAGCGACTACTCCCTCTACAATGGGATTGGATGATTCGCTATGTGTAGTAATTTCAACAGACAACGGAACTACTTGGAATCGTTCAGGTATCCTACGCACCTTTACAGATGCAGATGCCGTTTCGAACACTCCTTCTTATTATACCGTTTCGCTTGCTGGATATTCCGGAACAGTTAAATTGGGCTTCTATCATCAGTCTAAAACCTTCATCTCAGGCGTAGAAACGGGTTCTTATGATTTTTTCATAGATGAAGTAACGGTTCGTACTCCTCCTTCCTGTCCAGATCCTATAGGTCTTACCTCTTCTGGAGTAACCAACGTTGCTGCTACTCTTTCGTGGATTTCTACTGGCACTGCATTCGATGTAGAGTACGGTATCCAAGGATTCACTCCTGGTACAGGTACCATCCTTTCTGTAACAGATACGTTTGGAACTGTAAGCGGCTTAATGGGTAATACTACCTACGACTTCTACGTTCGTCAAGATTGTGGAGCACAAGGCTTCAGTCCAGATTTCGGACCTCTTGCAGTAAAAACCCAATGCGACCCAGCGTCAATTTGGTTTGAAGATTTCGAGGCCTATCCATCGAGTACTACTTCTTTGCCCAATTGTTGGTCTAAAATTGGTGGAAACGGTAGTTTTTTTGTTACTACCACTACCCCTTCTTCAGGTGTACGTAGTTTCTATATCTATGGTACTACCACGGCAACACCTACTGGTGCTATAACGCCTGTAAACAACTTAGGGGCTGGTACGCACAGATTGGTTTTCCAAGGAAGATCAGGTTCTACAACTTATAACAAATCACTTCGTATTGGTTATGTAACGGATCTATCGGATGCTACTACTTTCGTTAAGCTTGATAGCGCTGAAATTTCAGGTACAACTATGTCTGAATATACAGTGAACGTAAGCGCTGGGGCGCCTTCGGGAGCCATTTTTGCTGTTCAGTTGAGTCAAAATGCTTCAGGATCAATCTATATTGACGATGTTTCTTGGGAAGCCATTCCTACCTGCCCAAGTCCAATAGATTTAACAGCTAACGTAGCTTCTGCTACTAGCGCAATGGCCACTTGGAATCCAGGAGCGTCTGAAACAATGTGGGATGTTCATGTAGTTCCTACAGGTTCTGCCGCTCCTGTAGGATTAGGAACGGTAGTAACCGATACTTTCTACACTGCTACTGGTTTATCTGTACCCAACGTATACGACGTATATGTTCGTGCTATTTGTGGTGCGGGCGATACTTCATTGGCCAGAATGACCAATGTAGCGGTTGACTATTGCGCATCGAATGCCACTTCAACTAGCTGGTCAAATATTGCTTCTGTTTCTGTAGGAACAGACACAATTGCCTCTAATGTACAACCTGCTTGTGTTACTTATACTGACAACAGAGCTCTTGCTCCTTTCCAATTGCAGTATGCAGTTCAGTCTCCAATGTCTGTTTTCTACGGTTCTTGTACAACCAATTTTAATTCGTATGTGAAAGTCTTTATTGATTTCAATGGCGACTTAACCTTTGATCCGGTTACAGAACTAGTAGCAGAAGGAAGCGTGAGCGCAGCAAGTGCGTTTACTGGTAACTCAAACATGCCTGCATCAGGCAATATTGGTAATGCAGTCATGCGTGTTGTTTTACGTGAAAGTGGAACTACCACTACAGTAGAACCCTGCGGCACTTATACTTGGGGAGAGACACAAGATTTCATGGTGAATCTAATAGCACCTCCCGCTTGTGTGCCACCTGTATCGAATACAACGGTTTCTACTTATGGCTCACAAGCAACTATCGCTTGGTCTAGCGCTGAGACTTCATTTGAAATCGAATACGATTCAACAGGGTTTGCTCAAGGTGCTTCAAACAATGCTGTTCTGACTGTATCGAATGATACAATGGCTACCATTACAGGTCTTTCTCCACAAACAACCTACGATTATTACATCCGTACGAATTGTAGTGGAGCATACTCTCCATGGGTAGGTCCGTTCAGCTTTACTACAACAGTTATCTGCCCAGCTCCAAGCAATTTTGTCGGAATAATTGGTACAACTTGGGCTTCTTTAAGTTGGCAGTCGAACGGTTTAAATACCGACTTTTTCTACATCCTAGATTCAGCCGGTGTTACTCCATCCACAGGAACCATTCTAATGGGAACGGGTGATAGTGCCTATGTAGGTGGTCTTTATCCAAATACAACCTATACTGCTTTTGTTGCCAATAATTGCGGTTCAGACACGAGCTCTTGGAGTCCAGCCATTACTTTCACCACCCTCTGCGAAGCATTGGTTGCGCCTTATGTAGAGTCGTTCACTAGCTTCAATGCAGGCATTGTTGGTCCATCGTTAACCAATTGTTGGTATATCGGAAGAGGCTCTTCTTCGGCTAGCTTTAGATGGGAGACTGAAGACGCTTCTGGTTTCAATGAAAATTCTACTGCTACGGGTCCTTTCTGGGACAATAGCTCCTTTGGAACTGCAGGTGGTAAGTATATTTACTTAGAAACCAGCTCAGGAACTACAGGTGATTCTGCCTTCTTGCAATCGCCTTTGGTAAACATAGATAACCTGAGCAATCCAGGCGCTATCTTCTACTATCATAGATATGGTGCAACCATGGGAGATATGCGTGTAGACATCTTTAATGGCTCATCATGGGATATTGGTGTATGGTCTATCACAGGTGGTCAGCAGCAAACTGCTGGCTCTGATCCTTGGATTCTAGCCAGCATTCCTTTGAACGCTTATTCTGGTGATATAGCTGTTCGCTTTGTTGGATTTAGAGGAACAAGCTTCAATGGTGATATGTCTATAGACGATTTCAGCATTCAAGATGCTTCTCCTTGTGCTTTCCCAACCGCTACTTTTGCTACAGCCTTGAGCTCTACGGAAGCACAATTGTCCTGGACTGCTGGTAATGCCTCGGCAACAGCTTGGTTGATGGGGTATATCAATACAGACGATACGGCTGCCACGATGAACTATAGCATGGTATCAAATGACACTGTAAACCTTTCAGGTCTTATGCCTTTTACCAATTATCAGTTCATGGTTGCTGAAATGTGTACTTCTGGAGATACGAGTTGGTTCACACCTTCCTTTGCTTTCACTACTATGAGAGCACCGTACTGGTTGTACGACTTTGCCGTTTCACCCACTACAAATGGTTGGAATGAGCAAGACGGAAGACTAACAGATTCTACCACTTTCACAAGTTTCACTGCATCCAACTGGATTACAGATGGTATGTCGAACAATGGAACTACAGGTGCCTACCGCGTGAACTTCCCTACTTCTTCTACTGCAAATTATGAGTGGATTATTTCTCCAAGCATTGATTTGGGTACAAGTATGAACTTTGAGTTGCGCTGGCAATCGGCTTTGACAACATCAAGTGGCTTATTGAACGGAGCCTTGAGCCCAGATGATTCTATTATGGTAGTGATATCTACAGATAATGGAACCACATGGAGTCGCTCAGGTATTATTGCTGTTCAAGATATGAACAGTGGTTTAACTGCAAACCCATCTATGAATACCGCCTCTTTGGCAATGTATTCTGGTGCTGTAAAAATTGGCTTCTATATGAAATCCAATGCTACAAGTACAGCTGCTGCAGACTACTTCATCGACAATGTTGAAATCCGTGAGATTCCATCTTGTGCAGATATCATGGGTAGCACAGCCTTCATTTCAGATGTAACTGGAACTACGGCTACCATTTCTTGGTCTGCCAACGGTGCCACTAACTTCGATGTAGAGTACGGAATTGCTGGATACACACCAGGTTCAGGTACCATGACGTCTACTACAGACACCTTCATGGTATTAACTGGCCTTTCAGCTGCTACTTCATATAACGCCTATGTTCGTCAGAATTGCGGTTTTGTAGATCTAGGAGCTTGGTCATATCCGACTTCTTTCTTAACCAGCATTATTCCGAACTGGTTAGAAGGATTTGATTTAACCTATACTTCTACTTTAGGATGGTCTGAAGGAAAAGGAAGAATTGCAGATACAACTGTATTTACAAGTACTTCTTCGAATTGGGGCAATGATTTATTTGCCAACGCGGTTGGTGGAAGCAATGCCGCATGGATGAACGTTTTTTCTACCTTAAAATTTGAATGGATGTTCTCTCCAACCATTGAAATGCCTACCAATGGATCGGTTTACGAACTTACATTCGATTTGGGAATGACTGAATTCGCCAACAATCAACTCGAGGCCATTATGGGTGTAGACGATACCGTTATGGTGGTTATTTCTACAGATAATGGAGTTACTTGGAGCAGATCCAATGTGGTTTATACGGTTCACCAAGGCAATAAGCCTGCTGGAGTACTTAGCTGGCCTGTTTCTATTTCGTTGATGGGTTACACTGGAAATATTAAAATTGGTTTCTATGCTGAAAGCACCGTTTTCAATGAAGATATCGATGTGTTTATCGACAATGTAGCTATTACAGAGAATTGCAATCTTGCTCCTGTTTCTATTTCAGGTGTAAACTTTGTTTCTTCTCCTGCTCAATACAATGTACAATACTCTGTTAGTGGTGGTGATCTGTTTGTACTTCAGACAAGAGAAGCAGGCACAGATACTTGGTTCACTCCGAAATCTTGGACCAACGCTGCCGCTACTAATCAGAACTTCTTAGCGAAGAAGCCAGGTGTAGACAATGAAGTGCGTTTGGGTGCTCGTGTGAATGGAAGTTTCTATTACTCTTGCGCAGTAACCTTCGCTTCAGATTGTAAGCCAATGACTGTGAATGCCATTGAATTGGTTGCTCCTTTCTGTGCTGGTGATTCTGCTCTTCTAAAAGCAATTGATGCAGGTGGATTTAAAGCCAAGACCTATTTGTGGAACACAGGCGAAACTACTCGTTTCATCTATGGTCAGCAAGGTCAGACATATCAGGTTGTAGTTACTGATGCAGCTGGATGTGCTGATTCTGCAAGTGTAACCGTTAGTACAGTAGGTTCTCCTTACACTCC
>CALCFH010000010.1 GCA_937900215.1 uncultured Cryomorphaceae bacterium | reverse complement strand
ACTGAAAGTGGATTCGGACTATGGATCATGCGGTACTATGCCGATCTGTCCTCAACCCAAATTACGTATCACAGAAAGGATAGTATTTCCAATTTCATTTTTGAATTTAGCTGTCAAGAATGAAGGAACTCAGTGTAATTATTGTTGAAGACGACTTAATCCATCAGACCAATGCAAAGAGTCTGTGTAAAAAACTAGATCTAGAAGTTCTCGGCCTTGCCGATAATCATTACGATGCTTTGGCCCTCATTCTTCGATATAAACCCAAGCTAATTCTAGTAGACATAATGTTGAAAGAAGGCACAAACGGATTAGATCTGATTGCCGACGTTCGTGCACACTATCAACCACTAGCCATTGTTACCACTAGCCAGATAAGCAGTGAGTTTGTTTCGAAAGCAGCCCAAGCAGGAATTCAAGCTTATCTCGCAAAGCCTCTTAGGCTAGAAGATCTTCAAACTTCCATCTTATTGGCTATTGAAAATACCAAGCTTCTGAATAAATCTCCGGATTTCATTTTGCTCAAGCACGCCAGAGGAACTGATCGGGTGGCTTTAGATTCTATTGTTTACCTCTCTACGGCTGGAAATCGATACTGCGTTTATTTCTGTAACGAAAAAGAATACCGCATGCGCACGGGTTTGCAAGAGGCTTTTGAAGCTTTGCCCAAGCTAGATTTCATACGCGTTCATAAATCCTATGTAGTTCGCCTAGACACCATCCAAACCCTACTGGCTTCCGACATTCTCCTTCTTAAAAACGGCACTCAAATTCCCATCGGCGAGGCTTATAAAAAAGAACTCCTCGAGCGACTTTCCACCTAAGTGACAATTTAATTGCTTTCGGTGACAATCTTCAGCCGTTGACTGTCTAACTGCGCTCTTTTCCATCCTACTCTTCTAAGAGTGAATACTTTCGGAGTCTAAACTTCTAAACTATGAAAACAATTCAACTCTTTCTTTTCTCTCTACTCTTGGGTAGCACTCTTGGATTAAGAGCCCAACAACTCAAGTGGGATGCGCACTTAAGTGGCCCTATAGTACCAAACGTTCCTTCTTGGAGACAGCCCGATATTAATATTATTGCAACTGAAATAGACCCTATTGGCAATACCTACGTAGGTGGACATTTCATAGGTGCTGTGGATATGGACCCCAGCAGTGGAACCTTTTGGCTCACCTCTACGGT
>CALCFH010000009.1 GCA_937900215.1 uncultured Cryomorphaceae bacterium | reverse complement strand
CTTGAATAGCAGTACTAGTATACAATTTGCTGTGCCAATGCGCAAAACGTTTACCTCTAAAATTCAAGAGAATCCATGGGCTCAATGATGCGTTATTTATGTTTGTTCTGTCTGTTTTTTGTAGGATGTACTAGTAATCAAAAAAGCAGCACAGAAAGTGATTGTGAGGATTTTGATACTCTATTTGATGACTCTTCCTTTCATTTGAGAACGTACCAGAATATGGTTTATATAGAATTGCTGAATGAAACAGATTCTGTTAAAATTAAAAAACTCAGAGTATCCTCATTACGTAAATTATTTGCTCTGAGAGACTATACAGTCAGAGAACTTCATAAGTACAAAGGTGAATTTGATTTCACTAAACACTACAACGAGTTCACAGAAGATTGTTCAAGATTAGTGCCTGTAGAACAACGAGATCGTTTTTTAAAGTATTCAAAGAGAATGTACGAAGTGCAACATAAAAGTAGTCGTTATGGGGCTTCATTTGTGCAACTAGCTGTATACCTATCAATCGAAGAAGCGATACAAATAAATTTAGAAGACATTAATACGTAGTAGCTAACAGAGGGTAATATATCAGAATGTTGCTTATAGTCTAAGCTAGCTGCTGCACATTCGCTTTAAATACAAAGCCATCCAAGAACTCTAAAAGGATGGCTTTTTTTCTAGCAGTTGCTCAATCTTACGGAACTGTTGTAATAGCCTTTCATCCGTAATGCTGGCACCTCCTTTTTCTTCTAGTGTGCCGTTAATCAAAAAATCAGGAGAGAGTTCAAGAGCTTGCGCAATACGGTTAAGTATTGTAGCAGAGGGAGAAGCTTCACCACGTTCGTACTTGCCAAGGTTGGTGTAGTGCACATCGGCCAGCTTGGCCAAAGCGATTTTCGCTAAGCCCCTCCCTTCCAAACAATTCTAGCACTTATTCTTCCTATCTTTTCAGCGTAGAGAATCAGTCTAGCCAAAAACCAGCATGAAGCCGCAACACATTGGAAGAGAACAGCTCAGCGGAGTAATCCACCCCGATTACCTAGGCCACAACGAACTCATCACCGACCGCTCCGGCAACCCCTACCAATACTTCCACTACACCGCCTGGGGCGAGAGCTTCGCACAAGCCGAAGCCACCCAAGGCAGCTTTAGTTCTAGCTATCGGTTTAATGCTAAGGAGCTAGACCAAGAGACGGGCAATTACTATTATGGGGCGCGGTATTATCATCCGAAATGGAGTGTTTGGGTTTCGGTGGATAGGTTAGCATCGAAAGGACCAGGTTTTACACCTTACTCCTTCAGCCACAATAATCCAATCATGCTGGTAGATCCGGATGGGAATTGGCCAGAAAATCGACAAGGATTTATCTTGAGGACCGATTTTAAAGGTTTTTCTTTTAGTGGTGCCATTGGATTTTCTGTATCAGGGAGCGATGCGATGGGTAGTCTTAATTTGGCATTGAATGTATATAATTATGGATTAGGAACCACCTCTGGATCAAATGGAGAGTATTCGTGGCAAATTGATTTTGTGGTGAGTGCAGCAATAACAATGGGTTCGAATTCGGGGCAGTCTCTAGCTATGAATACATTTAATAATAACACTGCTACAGGAGTAGAAAATAACTACAATAATTCGGCTAGCCTTGGATCTAATATGGTTATGAATTCAAGCGGTAGAAATCAAATGGTTGGCTACCTTGGAGGACGTTTGGGCTCTGTTGGCGTTAACCTTTACAATGACATATTCTTGGGTGATGGAGATGACCGATGGCACAGCGGAGGCGGGAGCGTTCAATTTGCCATGGGCAACAATTATGGTACAAGAATGATAGGTGCTGATGTCTTTACGGGACAAAGATTTGGTAAGGACAAGGATGGACTTTGGCTGTCCATGCCGGGCAATCCAGCGGGAGGCGTTCACGGCACTTACGGGCAAGATCCTTCCAACCAGCTGCTAAACAATGGGCAATCAATTTC
>CALCFH010000008.1 GCA_937900215.1 uncultured Cryomorphaceae bacterium | reverse complement strand
GGGTACATATTCTTCTCTTGTCAATTCCTTCTTCCCTCTATCTCACTATACAATATCCGTATACTTTCAGCCTAGGTAAATTCCAACACATTGACTACTTTGTAATACTCTTATTTATACATAAAATGAAAAATACATTAAATCAATCTTGGTTCTTTCAATTGGTGCGAAATGAAATTGAACCGCAGCTTTCTTTACCCGATTTCCTCTTTGAGCTCTTTGGCTGGTCTAAGCCTACGGTCTATAAAAAAATACGAGGAGAGCGAACGCTTAAGATGGAAGAGTTCTTTGCTATCATTGGTGAGCTGCCTCATTTGGCCATGTCTATTGGCGAGGTCTACAAGGCAAACGACCTTAAATTGGTACAAATGCACAGCGTTTCTACGCTGGTACATTTTCAAAAATACCTGGAGGGTATCGAGTCGCTTTTCCTGCAATTGACCTCAGACCCAAACCACTCTATGCTGTACGCGGCTTCAGATATCCCTATTATGTACTATTTCCAATTTCCTGAACTCCTTCGCTATAAATGGGCTTTTTGGAGCAATCAAGCGGCTCCTCACCAGGCCTTACCCATTTTACCTCCTGCTGTGCTGAAGTCGGCCCAACGGATCTACCACCTATATAGTAGTATACATTCCAAAGAACTCTGGCAGATCAATGCCTTAAAAGCGCAGCTAGATAAGCTCAGTTATCGCTCAGAAGAGCACTTGGTTCCCAAAGATCAGTTCTCCCTGCTTCATCAGCAATTTCTGAATATCGAAACCCAAATGGTTCAGGCCACCCGCAACGGACAAAAAGAGAAAGGCGGTAGATTCGAAGCCCGCATCCGACCGGATCTTTCTTTAAACAACAGTGGCTACTTGCATTTTCACGACAAACAAATACTGGCCTCTTCCTATTCCAGTTTAAATTTTCTCCGCAGCCGCAGCGAGAAAAGCTGCAACAACTTTCTAAACCATTGGGAGAAACAATGGAATACAGGCGTATCCCTCAGCCTGCCGCATCATCCTTATTTAGAGGTCTTTCTCCGCAAAGTCTAAGCAGTCTTTACTTACCTATGCCTTTCTTGCCTTTTTGGCTGGCCAATTTCAATTCAACTCAGTGTGCTACACTAAGAAAGGCTGGCCCTCCCTCTTTTCAATGGCTACTGTCATTCGCTGTTCGTGCAGAATACACTATATAGTAAAATCCCTTAGACTTAGCTTTTTACGCCGCTTTTACCCATTCAGAGGGTAGGCATTCCGATTTTTCTTTTCCTTCTTAGGCTCCTTAGAGTCCATTGCTTCAGCTGTTTGCTCCATCTTCTTGCTCCATTGCGGTTCACTTTTATGCTGCCAACTCAGTGCTATGTTCCGCGTTCCCATTCAAATGCTGTCCAAATTGAATTTTGTCTCATGCCAACAAACGTTTATGATCCTTGTTCCAAAGTATATGTGCCATGTTTCAACGTCCCTAGTGTTCGTCCAAAGTTTCGCGCCCTGCGCTCTGATTTTTAGCAAGTTTCACCTGAATGGTATGCTCACCGCACTCACTCTTTTGCCATTTGTCAAAACATTTGTGGCAATGGTTCAAACTTTTATGGCAGTTGCCCAAACATTTGGGCAAGCGGTCAAAACTTTTAGGGTAACTGTCAAGACTCTCATGGCAACGGATCAAACTTTTATGGCGTCTGTCAAAACTTTTGTGCCGACTGATTAAACTCCCATGGTGTTTGTCAAAAGTCTCGTGGCAACGGATCAAACTTTTATGGTCTCTGACCAAACTCCCGAGGTCTTCGTCCAAACATTTATGGCAGCTGTCCAAACATTTATGGCAACTGTCCAAACATTTATGGCAACTGTCCAAACATTTATGGTAGCTGTCTAAACATTTATGGTAACTGTCCAAACTCTTGAGGTCTTCGTCAAGACT
>CALCFH010000007.1 GCA_937900215.1 uncultured Cryomorphaceae bacterium | reverse complement strand
ACCATCGTCTATCGCACCCAATACTTTGCTATAGTCTGTTTTAAGTCGAAATACTCTCTGAGTTGTTCTGAATATATTTATCAAGTGGGCGCGAGTACTAAGTTTAATTATTCAATGAATTATACTAAAAGTGCAGGTGAGGCCTATTGGGAATACAGTAAGCCCTACAGCAAGAATTTAGGTTGCGGACCCGACTAACAGACCCTTTGAGAATGTTCAACTTGCAATGGGTCTCAGAGTAGTAGCTCCTTATTAAACAAGCGGCACCATACAAACAAACTTTAGCATTTTATAATCCTGTGTTCTTCCAAAGAATGGCATTGTCTTTCCCTATTGACACCTAATAGACCCAAGTGTTTTTAAAAATCGGGCTGTTATGAAAAATTACGCACTCTCCGTAGAAAATATGAAGTTTATGCTCTTATATTTAAGCGATGGCTTACATATTAATATTTGGCTGTGCGAAAAGAAGATGGAGCCTCGGTCTGGGGCTCAATTGTGCTGATTCTTTTTTGCGGCGAGCGGTGAACGATGGAATAGAATGAATAAATCAAACCTATCTGAACGCGATATCTGCACTCAATTTATTACCCCTGCTTTGGTGAAAGCGGGTTGGGACTTAAAGAAGCAAATCCGAGAGGAGAAATCTTTTACCGATGGTAGAATTATTGTTCAAGGTAAGCTACATACAAGAGGGAAACGCAAGCGCGCGGATTACATTCTATTTCAAGATGCCAATAAACCCATTGCGGTTATTGAGGCGAAAGACAATAGGCATGCTGTAGGAAGTGGCATGCAACAGGCGTTAGAATATGCCGCTATATTGCAGGTTCCCTTTGTTTTTACTTCCAATGGAGATTCTTTTGTTTTTCATGATACCACCAATCCAACCCAGCCCGAAACAGAGATTTCTTTAGACGACTTCCCCTCTCCCAAAGAGTTGTGGGATAAATATTTGGTGCATCATGGACTAACAGAGCCTCAGCAAAGAGAGGTCGTTGAGCAGGCTTATTATATAGATGACAGCGGAATGTCGCCGCGATATTACCAGCAAAATGCCATCAACCGAACGGTAGAAGCCATTGCTAAAGGTCAGGATCGAATTCTATTGGTGATGGCAACGGGTACGGGTAAAACCTATACCGCGTTTAATATTATCTGGCGCTTGTGGAAAGGGGGAGTGAAAAAGCGCATTCTTTTTTTAGCGGATCGAAATGCCTTGATTGATCAAACCAAAAATGGAGACTTTTCGCCCTTCGGCAATGATATCATGCATAGTATCAAAAACAGAAAGATCGACAAAAGCTACCAAATTTATTTTGCGCTTTATCAGGGCTTAACGAGTAACGAAGAAGAGAAAAACGCATACAAGGAGTTTAGTCGCGACTTTTTTGATTTAGTGGTAATTGACGAGTGCCATAGGGGCAGTGCTTCGGAAGCTTCTTCTTGGCGCGAGGTCTTAGATTATTTTAGTTCCGCCACGCAGATTGGTATGACAGCCACACCCAAGGAGACCAAGGATATATCGAACATCGCCTATTTTGGAGAGCCCGTTTATACCTATTCTTTGAAACAAGGAATTTCCGATGGATTCTTGGCTCCCTATAAAGTTATACGGATTTCAACCGATGTAGACGAAGGTTGGCGACCGGAGAGTGGATTGATAGATAAGTATGGATACGAAGTAACCGATCGCATTTATAATCTAAAAGACTACGATAGGCATTTGGTGTTAGATAATCGCACTGAATTGATTGCAAAAAAGATAAGCGAATATCTAAAAGCCACCGACCGCTTTGCCAAAACCATCGTATTCTGTGTAGACATCGATCATGCCAATCGGATGCGTCAAGCTTTAATCAATGAAAATGCCGATCTAGTCATTAAGCATAAAAATTATGTAGTGAAGATTACGGGCGACGACGATTACGGCAAGCAGCAATTAGACAATTTTAAAGATGTAGAAGAGCCCTTTCCTGTAATTGCTACTACCTCTAAAATGCTGACTACGGGTATAGACACCAAAATGGTGAAGCTGATAGTGTTAGAAGCGAACATCGGTTCCACGACAGAATTTAAACAGATTATAGGAAGAGGAACTCGTATCCGCGAAGCGGAGGGCAAAGTGTATTTCAGCATTATGGATTTTAGAAAAGCAACAAATCTATTTGCCGATCCTGATTTTGATGGAGATCCCGTTATGATTTACGAGCCGGGCCCTGAGGATTCACCCGTTCCACCCGATGATCCTTTTGGAGATCCTACGGACGAGAATCCAGAAGGTCCAGGAGGCGGAATTATTTCTGATCCGCCTCTTGGTCCGGGAGGAGGAGGTGAAGATAGGCCTAAAAAATTCTATGTGAAGAATGTAGCCGTAAGCATTACAACCGAACGCGTACAGTACTATGGAGCCGATGGTAAGTTGATTACCGAATCTTTGAAGGACTATACCAAAACCAATATTAAAAAAGAGTTTGCCAGCCTAGACGATTTTATTCTTCGCTGGACGAAAGCTGAAAAGAAAGAAGAGCTTCTGAAAGAATTAGCGGAAGAAGGAATTTTGCTGGAGGCCTTGCGCGAAGAGGTAGGCAAAGACCTAGATGCTTTCGACTTGATTTGCCATATTGCTTTTGACCAGCCCGCACTTACTAGAAAAGAACGCGCCAACAATGTGCGCAAGCGAAATTACTTTGCAAAATACCAAGGCAAAGCCCGACAAGTAATTGATGCCCTGCTGACCAAGTATGAGAATGAAGGCATCACCACCCTAGAATCGGGGGCAACATTGAAGGTTGAGCCTATTAATAAACTTCCAGATCGGCCAGTTCCTTTTCCAGTGTTTCCCATTCGCGCTTTTCCTTATAC
>CALCFH010000006.1 GCA_937900215.1 uncultured Cryomorphaceae bacterium | reverse complement strand
AGGAGTTCAATGGGATTCTTATCTCCAATTTGCTCTACATATCCATGATAGAAACTGGCATAATCAGACGGTTGTGGTCTTTTCAATGTATTGCTCTTTTACTTGATTAATAATAAAATCCATCAATGATCTTTAGAGAATTTTGAACGTATATGGCTGTGTATCGGAAGCGTTCTTCTATTGAGTTGTCTTCATTTGTTAGAATGAATTCTACTTCTAAACTGCCATCTTTTTGGGCTACTAATTTTTCAGACAGCAATTTAACCTTACTGTCTTTGCCAAAAAGCTCTTCCACATAGTCTGCCCAAGCTTTGGCGCCTTCTTCAAATTCTCTTTGGTATTGCTTATGTCTTTTAACTGCATCTTTTTTAAGCTGATCTTTCTGATCACTACTCAATACTTGTGAGTCTACAAAAGACAGATAGTCATTTAACTCTGGATAGAATTCTCTGAATTGTTTAGTAGACTTAATTTGACTAATTAGTTCTGTATGAACTGCATGCAGATCTTCCTTGGTAGCTTGCCCAAGTAGGTCGCAAAAAGAAAGAGATAGAAAAAGAGCTAGAAGTATTCGCATTCTGTTTTAAGAAGCCAAGCGCTCTACACTGGCCTTCTGAAATAAGTAACTCAGAACCTTATCTGTTAGTTCAGTGCAATTTTCATCGCAGTGAACCGTAACTCCGTATATGTTTTTGTATTTGTTGATCAGCCTGAACTCTTTCACATCCAGGATTAGCTCATTGATCAGAGCATGACGCTCTGTTTCATTTTCCATGAGACTTAAAAACGGACAGAGCCAAAGCTGTAGCGATTGTATAGAATCTTGAACGTTTTGCCCTTGGGACATTAGATTTAATTCGGATACTAGGAAGGTTCTAATATCGGCGTGGATGGAATTTGTATTCATAGTAATAGGGGGTTTGGTTATACTAATTTACTGATTTTCAAATATTGTTAACATAAAGTGAAAAAAAAATCCCTGAAAATGGGTAAAAAAAAGACGGGCCAACTGGCCCGCCTCTGTTAAAGTAGCTATTTAGGCCACTTTAGTTCATATTTGGAAGGAAGCTATATGTGTTTCCATAGTACATCATCTGCTCTAGGAAATCGCTTGGGAAGTCGATTACCACATCGGTTATCACTCCATTTTCTTCAATTGTTCTCAATTGTGGATTAATAAAGCCCGAATAAGGAGCGCTATCTAATTTTGCGCTGCGATCTAAAACCTCCTGATGGAGAGCGGGGTCTACCTGTACGCCATAGTTTTCTACTAAAGCTTGTCCTGCAGCAAAATCGCCTTCAGACTTTATTCTTTGAATTTCACGAAGTAATTGTCCAAAAATAACACGCAGTTTAGCGTAATCGGTAATAACAAAATAGGTTTTACCCTCTACGGTTTTCTTTTCGATTACATTTTCAGCCAATCCTTTTTCATAGGCCCAGCTTGCAACCAATTGACGGTTTCTCATATGGTCTTCCTCCAACTGTTCGCCCATTTTCAACCTTCTCAGCTGAACCATCATTCCGTTGCGGATGTAGGTATCGTACTCCGCTTTTCCAACCTCAAGAGATTCCATCAAACCAATTTCAATGAGTTTGGCATCTTGTAGATAGAAAAGGGCAACTAAATCGGCACGCGCCTCTTCCAATGTAGAAGAATAATTTTTCAGAGATTCTTTTGGAGTGCCTACCCCTTTGTTGATTTTACCACTGGCATGTCCAACTACTTCATGTAAAGCAGTATGCAGTTTGCCCGCTAAATCGGCATACTTCTCTGCCCTTTCAATTTCTTCAGCGCTGAATGCAAATTCCTGCAAGAATCCAGTGCCAGAAGACTTGTCATATGCATGCTCAATGTTGGCTAAAGAGACCGATTTACTTCCATGATCTGTGCGTATCCAATTAGCGTTTGGCAAATTTACACCAATGGGAGTAGAGGGAGCCGCATCGCCGCTTTCACCTGCTACATTCACCATTTTATAACTTACACCCACCACATTTGCCTTTTTGTGTTCATCCATAATAGGCGATTGATCTTCAAACCATTGAACATTGTCACTCACCACTTTCATTCTGGCTGAGGCGTCAAAATCTTTAATCTGAACCACGCTTTCATAATTGGCTTTGTAGCCTAAAGGATCATTGTATACCTCAATAAAACTGTTGATGTAGTCAATATCTCCTTCTGTGGCTTCTACCCAAGCAATATTGTATTCATCCCAGGTCTTTAGATCACCTGTTTTATAGTAATCAATAAGCAGGTTGAGTGCTTTTTTCTGAGGCTCATTTTCGGCAACCGTTGCGGCTTTTTCCAACCAAAAAATAATGCGTTCTATCGATTCGGTATACATTCCATCCAACTTCCAAACCTTTTCAGCAATGCTTCCGTCGGGCAAGCGAATTATTTTCGAATTCAATCCGTATGATACCGGCTTATCGTCATTTGAATCCATGATAGACGCATAATATGCCTCTACTTCCGCTTGTGATATACCCGGATCAAAGAAATTTACTGCAGATGACAATACAAGATCGCTTTTACCATCCTTACTGACCTTTTTTGCATCAATAGATGGATTGAAAATTAGCTCCATGATTTCTTCAGATAGCGACTGTTGGCTTCCGTCTAAGAGAGATTGAAAATAGTCGCGACTAAATTCGGGTGTGAGTTTCTGATTAGAATAATGGTGATGAATGCCGTTTGAAAACCAAAAACGCTTTGCATAAACCTCAAAAGCCATCCAATCTGCAGAGCTTTTGTCTCCCTTAAATTGGGCGAAGATTCCCTCAAGGGCTCGGCGGATACTTAGATTAAAGCGGTGATTCTGATCGTAAATGATATCCCTTCCGCTCAATCCTGCTTGAGTGAGATAGTATACTAATTCTTTCTGTTTTAGGCTGAGTTGATCAAATCCAGGGACTTGATATCGCAAAATTTTAATATCCGCAAATTGCTCTGTTTGCCATTGAAAATCAGAAGATTCAGCTTTTTGTTCAGGTTCAATTTGCGCCTCTGGTCCTCCACAAGAAAGCGTAATTGCTATTGCCATTGCACTCATATGTTTCCATACATTTTTATTCATATTGCTCTGCTTTTATAATAGAGCGAAGATAGCGAAGTTGCTTTGTTATGGAAGAAATGGAGCCATTGAAAAAAAATGTGAAACTTTCAGCTAAATGTCTAATTTTGAGGTCGAATGAATATTTCAACCAAAAACAATACCTAGTATGAAAGCCTTAAAAATTGTACTTTTAGTACTCCTCGGACTTGTAGCCATTTTTGTCATTTACTTAAGCACCCTTTCCGGTGATTATAAAGTAACCCGATCAATAGAGATCGAAGCCCCTTCAGAATGGGTTGGCAGGTATGTAAACAATCTAGAGCAATGGGAACGTTGGTCTTATTGGAATTTGGTAGATTCAACCAATGTGATTACATACGGTGAAATACGTGAAGGTGCTGGTGCGAATTACCGTTGGGTTGGAAATGAAACGGGAGAAGGAACCATAGAATTACTGAGCGTAGAACCTGGAGTGAAAATAGCCTCGATGATCTCTTTCATGAAGCCCTTTTCATCACAAATGAATAGCGACTTTTTATTCTCAGAACAGAATGGAGTTACGACTATTTCATGGGAAAATTATGGCTCTATGCCATTCTTTATGAGGTGGATGGCAGGCGGAATGGACGCTGCTTTTGGCAATCAATTGGATTCGGGCTTAATTAAATTGAAGACGATTGCAGAATCAGAATTGCAGCCAGCAGGAGGGAGGGTGCTTTCTCTCACTCAAGAAGAAATGGAAGGATTCACGTATTTCTACATGCCTTACAGTATCCGAATTAGCGAAATGACTCCAGACATTTTATCAAATTCCTATGAGAGTATATATGGCTTTTTAGCGGAAGACGCCTCTACCGTAACAGGAGCACCGATGTGTTTTTATGAAACTTGGAATATGGAAGCCGATTCTACTTCGTTCAAGGTTGTATTGGCCTCAACCAGCTCCAAGGAAGGAAATGAGACCGTTCTAAAAGATAGTTTCAGTGGGGGTAAAGTTGTGAAAGCAGTTTATCAAGGAGCCTATGAAGGAAGCGGAATGGCCCATAATGCCATTGAAGAATATATGGTGGCAAACGGATTGGAAATGGCAGGCGCCGCTATAGAAATGTACGTAACAGGTCCGGCAGATGAATCAGATGCGGCAAAATGGATCACTGAAATAGCCTATCCAATTAAGTAAAGCCGAAATCGTTAGTATCTCTTTAAATGGCCAAGCGGATTCCCGCTTGGCCATTTGTTATTTTTGCATTTCTAGAATCGAGTCAATGGCCGGCAAGAAGCCTGTTACAAAATCCAATAAAAGCGAAGCGTCTGAACCCTCTTGGAGGGAAGCCCTGAAAGATCACACCTTTCAATTGGCAGCAGGTGTTTTGTTTATTATGCTCTCGTTCTTTCTTCTCGGTTCACTCTTGTCTTTCTTTTTCAATTGGCAATCTGATCAGAGCGAGGTAAGTGGTTCTTTTTATGAACTTCTCACCAACGAAAGTTATACCGTGAGCAATGTATTCGGCAAAATGGGTGCGGCCCTTTCTCATAGTCTGATTTACAGAACCTTTGGTCTCGCTGCTTTGATTTTACCACTGCTGTTGTTTCGTATTGGCTTGTTGGTTGGATTTGGATTTAAGAAGAAATTTCTGCGTCAACTTCGCCATGCCTTGTATTTTTTAGGATGGTTTCCTGTTTTTACTGCATGGGTTGTGGGGGCTCATTACCCGGTTTTGGCGGGGGGGGCTGGAATGCAGATTTACGCCAACCTCTACCAGGTTTTAGGTCCGTTCGGAGTGGGTATTCTCCTTATTGCCACCTTGGGAACCTTTGTAATTTTCTTTTTTAAATTGACTTCTGCGCATATTTTAGATTTAATTCCTAAACCAAAAGAAAAATCTGCCCAAGATCTGAAGCAAAATCAAGTCGAATCAGATGAAAAAGGGAAATCCACTCCTCCCCTTTCATCCAATAAACCTCAAGAAAAAGAAGATTCGGTTTTTACGCTTGAAGTAGAAAAGCAGTTTGAGGCAGAGCCACCGAAGAGTGCACCTACTACTGAAATGGAAATTGAGGTTTTCGAGGAAGAAGTCCAGGAGATAAGCCCAATGATTGAAACAAATTCATCTAATCATGAAGAGGTAGACAATGCAATGGAAGGAGATGGACTAGAGCTAACGGTGCAGGAAGTTTTATCAGAGAATGAGTTGGATTCGGCTGCTCACAAAAAGCTGGTGAAGGAAATGGGAGAGTATGATCACAAACTCGATTTGGGTTCATTTAGAATGCCTGGTCTTGATTTGATGAAAGACTACGGCTCAACCAATATAAAAATCGACCAAGAGGAGCTAGAGGTCAATAAGAATCGAATTGTACATACCCTTGGTACCTACAATATTGAAATTGCCAAGATTAAAGCTACCATTGGTCCAACCGTTACTTTATACGAAATTGTTCCAGCCCCTGGAGTGCTTATTTCTAAAATTAAAAATTTAGAAGATGATATCGCGCTGAGTCTTTCGGCAGAAGGCATTCGAATTATTGCGCCTATACCGGGCAAGGGTACAATTGGTATTGAGGTGCCCAATGCAAAGCCCAGCATGGTTTCCATGCGATCTGTGCTAGCATCTGAGAAATTCTTGCATTCCGATATGCAGTTGCCCATCGTTTTGGGTAAAACCATTTCCAATGAAACCTATGTAACCGATTTGGCTAAAATGCCGCACTTGCTCATGGCGGGTGCAACAGGGCAAGGTAAATCGGTTGGATTAAACGTCATTCTAACTTCCTTGCTATACAAACGGCATCCTTCCGAGGTGAAATTTGTGATGGTAGATCCGAAGAAAGTAGAGCTT
>CALCFH010000005.1 GCA_937900215.1 uncultured Cryomorphaceae bacterium | reverse complement strand
GTCTATCGCTGATGATGTTCTCTAAATAACCCTCCAAACAAAGCTTGAAAAAAACGATTGGATCGATTCTCTTCTGACCACAACTACCCTAATAGGGAGCGGTTTTGGCGTAGAGATCATCTAGGTTTAAAATGCCTTATAGCCTGCGGTAGAAGTTCTCTTCGGGTACAAACTCGCTGAGCTGAAAGTAGATGAAGAGTTCTTCTTGTTAGTCTTTTTTTACTTTCATACCAACAGGATACAAGGAACCAAAGCAGATTTGCTTTAGCTACTTTTGGATTACCAACAGAGTTGTGCAACAGGCACAAAAGATAATCCACGTTCAAAAGCAACATCAAACAATAAAAGATAAATCTGTGAACTTTTTAAGGACGGATCAGTGTTTTTAGAATTCGTTTACATTTGGCTTGTGTATCCATTTTGAAGCTTAATTTTTTCTTGCCGATGTTTAAAAAGGGAGGCGCTGCCAAAGGGCTGTTGTTTTGTTTGGGGTTTGCGGTTCTTATGGCGCCTTTTTTGGTGTCTGGGCAGGCATGTAATACCAATCAAATAGAGGTGAGGGTGGAAATCATGCCCGATGCTTATCCGAACGAAACCTCGTGGGATGTTCGAGCGGTAAATGGGCAAATTGTAGCGCAGGGCACTTTTGCGGGCGATACGTTTTGTTTGCCTCAAAATGGTTGTTTTGCGTTTAGTGTGTACGACAGCTATGGCGATGGTATGTGCTGTGCTTTTGGCAATGGGGGCTATCAAATTTTTGTAAACAATGGTTTGGTGGCATCTGGAGGCAGTTTTGGCAGCCGCGAGTACCATTGGTTTAACTGTGGGCCAGGCTTGGGTTGCTCCAATGCACTTACGGCTGTAACCGACACGTTTTCGCAAATGGGCACACGTTGGTATTCGTTTAAGCCCGATTCGGTGGGTATGTACGAAATAAGTACCTGTTTTCCCTCTAATACTTGTGCCACCGAGATTTCGGTTTTTGATGTGTGCGACCCGCTTATTTTAAATGGAGGGGCTGCAGGGGCTTTGTTTTACAGCAACTCAAGTCCGTCCTGCAGCACTTTGGCAGCGGTGGGGGCGGTACTTGACAGCTCCGAAACATATTTGATTCGAATTAAAGCTACAGCGGGTTGTGCGGTTGATTGGAGCCTTATTTACAATGGTCCGGTTAGTGGATGCACAGATCCTTTGGCTTGCAACTACAACCCTTTGGCCACTGTTTCAACCGGGCTTTGTTTGTATTATCCCGATACGCTTTGTCCGCCTGGCCCCGATTTGGTTTTGGTGCAAAGCGATTTCGAAAATTCGCTCTATGTAGATTCAATTATGGCCGATAACTGTGCCGTAACCGAGAAGTGCCTAACAGGCTATGGTATGCGCACCATTTTGCGCTTTGATACGCATATAGAAAACAATGGGGCAACCGATTATTTTATTGGCAATCCGGCTAATCAGCCCGGGCAGTTTAATAATGTTAATTGCCATGGACACGACCACTACGAAGGCTATGCTGAATATGTTTTATACAAACCAGGAGGAGGCAGTTTGCCTATTGGTTTTAAGAATGGCTTTTGTGTACTCGATTTGGTGTGCAACCATGGGGGAACGGCCAAGTATGGCTGCGGCAATATGGGCATTACAGCGGGTTGTGGCGATATTTATGGGGCTGGTTTAGATTGCCAATGGATAGACATTACCGATGTGCCGGATGGCGATTATATTTTGGCTAATAAGGTGAATTGGGATCAAAGTCCGGATGCTTTGGGGCGTTATGAATCGGATTATTTGAACAATTGGGCACAGGTTTGCATTACCCTTAGCACCAATGCTTTGGGGCAGCGCAGTTTTGTTAAAGACCCCAACTGTCCTATCTACACCGATTGTGCTGGCATTCCCTATGGCAACACTTTGCCCGATTGTATGGGGGTTTGTGGAGGGCCTGCGGTACAAGGCGATGTTGATGGGTCTCAAGATTTGGATATTTCCGATTATTTTGCTTACGAATCGGGTTTGGTGGCCGAGGCTTTAAGTTGGTCTAATTGTTTAGAATTGAGTGGCGACAGTTTGCTTACGGTATGGGATTTGGCCTTGTTGCAAGAGTGCTTGGTGCATGCGGGCCAGGCATCGGCTTGCAATTTCGGACAGGCTTTAAGCAATCCGAATCAGAGTGCCGAGTTTAGGATATTGCCCCCCAATATGAGCAGTGGCAAAGCAGTATTGCAAATGCGCAATGCTACAGCTGATGTGGCGGGCGTTGAATTAAAAATTTCGGGTTTAGTGATAAGCAGCATTCTGCCCGTGGCGCCTAACTTGGCTCAAATGCGATTTGCAATACACCCCAATGGGCATTTGTTGGGGCTTTGTCCGAGCGGCTATTCGGTTGGAAAATCGAATACCTGGGTAGATTTGGCAGAAATTGCTTTTGTGGGTATAAACGATAGTTTGGCTTGTATAGATACCGTTATTGAAGCGGTGAATTCTTCGTTTGAGCGTATTGTGGCGGTTAAAGATCCTTGGTGTAGCGCCTTGCCTTTAAGCAATGGGCAGTTCGATTTGGCAGACGGGCTGTTGTTGTATCCCAATCCGGCTACGTCACAACTTAGGCTTACAAGTAGGGTTGAGCCCATTCGCTGGCGTTTGATGGAGCTAAATGGCCGGGTTTTGTTGAAAATGGATGCGTATTTAAACCATCATCAAATAGATTTAGTGGCTTTGCCTGAGGGGGTTTATTTAATACAGGCAGAAAACAAAGATCAAAAGCTTAGTACCCTTCGTTTTATTTTGATGCGCTAAAGAAGGCTTTTGACCTGTGTGTTGATTCCTCCTAAACTATGACTACTTAATTTCTTCATTTTACTACACTTTTTTGTGTAAACCTATTTAGGATGAGGTGCTTTTAAAAAAAGCTAGTCCAATCTATGTAATTAGATAGGACTAGCTTGTATTCGGGAAACTATTCTATTTAATCTGTCCTTTTTCTCTGGCGGTGTCTACCAGTTTTACTTTTTCTGCTTCGGCTTTGGCCACCAATGCTTTGCCTTGGGTATCGGCCTCTTTTTCTAGCTTTTTGGCATTGTCATCCGCTGCTTTGCGAATGCCTTTTGCGGCTTCCTTGGCGGCAGCTTCTTTTAGGAAGTTGCCTTTTGCATCGGCCTCTACCTTCTTAGCTTGTTTTTCGGCTTCGGCTCTCAAGGCATCGCCTTGTTTCTTTGCTTCCGCATTCAAAGCAGCGGCTTGATTTTTCGCCTCCACTATTAGTGCATCGCCTTGTTTCTCGGCTTCATCGATCAGCGCTTGTGCTTTGGCATTGAGGTCTTCTTTTACTTCCTCCATTTTTTCCTCTAGCAATTCTGTGGCTACATCTTTTAAATCGTTCACCACATTATTGGCCATATCGCCCATAGAAGAAGAGACCTTCGGATCGCTAACAGTACCGCCAATGAGAATTTTAACATCCACATTTTCTGGAATCTTGGCACCGTATTGACTCAAAGAACTGGCTAGCGAGCTTCCAGCCAAGCCTTTGGTAGGAATCTTTGTATCCATGATGTAATCTAGAGTTTGATCTAAACCACTGCTTCCTGATACCTTGGCGTTCACTCCTCCCGCTTTAATGTCAAAAGGTGCAACACTTACTCGTCCATCTTTAATGGTATAATCTACATCCATTGCACCCGTGCTTATTTGAGCATATTTCTGGTCTTTGAGCAAGTCGGCCACCTTTTTCATAACATCGGGCTTGGATGTTATGCCGGGAGATTTCAAATTTCCTTTTGAATTTACCGTAGCGAGATTGGGCATCATATCGCTTTGCAGTTGAGCATCGAATGAGAAAGAAGTAGAGTACATACCTTCGGTCTTTTCCATTATAGGTGCCAACTTCTGTATCATGGCAAAGTTTTCATAGCTCGACTTAAAGGAAAGATTCGTCAGCTTCATATCCATGGCAGTAGTTGGAATCTCTGGTTTACTATCGTACACTCCAGTCATTTCCAATCCGCCTTCCAACAACTTCATTTTCACTCCCGTCATTTCAATGCGCCCTTCTTTGATGTGCATCTTTCCCTTTAAATCATTCAACTCTAGATTGGAGTATAAAATCTTCGCAACATCGGCATTGATGTCCATATCCACATTCTGAGGAATGCGGATGATTTCCAATGGTGCCGCACTGTCTGAAGGAGTGCTTGAAGTTTCTTCATCCATTCCAGCCGCAGAGAAGAGTTCATTTATATCCAGCAAGTTGCTTTTAATATTGAAGCTTCCTGCCAATAATTCATCGCTAAGGGCATAACCCATAAGGTTGTTGATTTGTCCGCTTGCTACAATATCGGTGCTTCCTAGATTCATTTCAAAGGCCTGTAGATCGGCCTTTTGAGGCGAAAGTCGAAGGGTAGCCAAAGGAATGTCTATGGGCATAGGAATACTGTCTCCAGAGAAATACAAATCCTTCGCACTCATTCCACCTTCGGCAACAATCTTCTCATAGGCTTCATTGTCAATATCCGACATCTTTCCTTTGGTGGTAAAGTCGGCTTGGATGATTCCTGTATAGTCAAATCCTTCCAAAGGCATAATGGTTTTAATGCTGGCTAGATCCAAGGTTGCATCCACTTTCACATCAAAATTGGGATCTGAAATAGGTGTGGAGAGGTACATACTCGCATCGATGGGATTCTTGGCCATAACCATGTGGAAGCGCTTCATATCAATGAGCGTCTGATCCGGTTGGCCTCCAGGGTTGCTCACTCTTAAATCTACTTGTATATCGTCAACACCGGCAGGTAAATCTGGGTATTGGAAGCTACCATCTTTTACGTTTAGTTGGATGGCGAAGGCAGGATAAACAGGTCCTTCATAACGGTAAGCGCCGTTTAAATTTCCGTTTAAATTGAAAATACCTGCTGTCTTTACCTCTTCAAATCCTTCAAAGAAAATGGCCGGAATCAAGCTCAGAACACTCTTAAATTCTGTGTTGGGCGCCATGAATTTTAGATCCATCTGAACACCTGTAGCCTGATTGATAAGCCATCCCTCAAAAGCCAAGCCCAAGGCATTGAGCTGAACAGTGTTTTTGCCAAAAGTAAGTTTCGATTCTAATTGATTGTATTCTAATCCTATGTCTGCTTTAAGAGCGGCTTTATTGAGCATCTTTAAGCCTTCCATTACTACCGTTATACCTTTTACTTCGGTTTCTGTAGATAGCTGAACAATCTCTTGGGTAAAATCACCCTTTCCCTCATGGTCTAGCCCCTGAATAATGGCAGACATATCCCCTTCAAGATCTGTATACTTCAAGTTGAAATTAACAAGAGAATACTGCTTTAATTGAAGGTGGAAAGCGGAAGTGCTTGCATCGGCATTTTCTTCCACGACGGTACTGTCGGCCTTCATAATGTCGTAATTGGCTCTGCCGTCTTCTA
>CALCFH010000004.1 GCA_937900215.1 uncultured Cryomorphaceae bacterium | reverse complement strand
TTATTCCGCAACTACCTCTAGACCGAATTATACTTGAAACCGATAGTCCTTATTTAGCCCCCAGCCCTTTTAGAGGGAAGAGAAATGAACCCTCATATCTTAAATATGTGTTGAATAAAATGGCTGAATTATTTGAGATGGAAGAAGATTACCTTCGCAAGAAGACCTCCGAAAACGCTCGTATACTTTTTTCCCTTTGAAATTGCAGAAGCAACACATTCTCATACTTTATACAGGTGGTACAATAGGCATGGTACCAGACCCCACTACAGGAGTTCTTCGCGCCTATGACTTAGAAACACTTATGAAAGGAGTGCCTGAACTGAGCCGATTTCCATGTGATTTCGATTTTATCAGTTTTGATTCACCCATCGATTCGTCAGACATGAACATTTCTTGCTGGCAACAGCTAGGCAAATGGATTGCGGATAGTTATTATGACTACGACGGATTTGTTGTGTTGCATGGGTCGGATACTATGGCTTTTACCGCCTCCATTCTGAGTTTCATGCTTCAAGGTTTAAACAAACCCATTATTCTCACTGGCTCTCAACTGCCCATTGGAGTTATGAGGTCTGATGCTCGAGAAAACCTTATTACAAGCATAGAAATAGCCTTAAGCCGATGGCCAGATGGAAGACCTAGAGTTCCAGAAGTAGCGGTTTATTTCGAATACGATTTGTACAGAGGAAATAGAGTTTTTAAAGACAATGCTGAAGATTTTGAAGCATTTCGTTCAGCAAACTACCCAAAACTAGCTGAAGTAGGTGTAAATATTAAGTTTAACGATGAAGCCATACTTAAGCCCATTGAAGGAAGTTTTCGCTTCTATCCAGAATTGAACAATTCTTTAAATGTTGTATATCTATTTCCCGGAATCAGTCCAGATCAAATTCGGCATTCTTTAATTTCCAATCCATCTGAGGTGCAAATTTTATTGAGTTTTGGATCAGGGAACGTTCCTTCAGATGAAGAATTTGTTAAAGTTTATGCTGAAGCAATTGAACTAGGAAAGGTTATAATCAATGTTACTCAATGCCGAATTGGAAGTGTTCGTCAGGGATTATACTCCGCCAGTCTTGCGCTAAAGGACATGGGAGTGGTAAGCGGATCAGATGTTACAATTGAAGCGGCCATCGCTAAACTCATGCATTTAACAGGCAAAGGACTTAAAAATCAGGCTTTAAAAGATGCATTTTTAATTCCCATCAGTGGAGAGATGAAGGGCATTGAATTTTTGTAACTTGCCGCGCCTTTGCATTGGAAACAATATTGCAAAAGTGAATGGGAGAGGTGGCCGAGTGGTCGAAGGCGCACGCCTGGAAAGTGTGTATACCTCAAAAGGGTATCGCGGGTTCGAATCCCGCCCTCTCCGCATTGAAGTTCTTATTATTTTAGCCTCAGAAGTAAATCAAAAACAAACCCAAAAACACCTATGAAAAAGGTATTGTCCATTTTTGCCCTTTCGGCACTGCTTTTAAGCAGTCCTATTGCAGCATTTGCACAAGACGAAACATCGTCTGAAACTACAGAACAAACGGAATACAGCTCTGCCTCAGAGGGTGCTCAAGAAGAAGCCACTCCTGAACCAGCATCCACTCCTGCAGCCGCTGCCACCAGTGTGGAAGAAGTTGAAGTAGAAAAAGGTTTCCAACAAATTATTAAAGAAAAGTTCATAGAAGGAGGTCCTGAATTCATGGGCATCGTATTGATCGCTTTAATATTGGGATTGGCCTTAAGTATTGAGCGAATCATTTATCTAAACTTGGCTACAACCAACAATGATAAATTATTGGATCAAGTAGAACAAGCTCTTAGCAGTGGCGGCGTTGAAGCGGCCAAAGAAGTTTGCCGCAATACACGCGGACCGGTAGCCAGTATATTTTATCAAGGTCTCGACAGAATGGACGAGGGAATAGAAATGGTTGAGAAATCAATTGTTTCTTATGGCTCTGTTCAAATGGGCCAGATGGAAAGAGGTATTTCTTGGATCTCTCTTTTTATTGCCTTGGCACCGATGCTAGGATTTATGGGAACAGTAATCGGTATGATCTCTGCCTTCGATGCAATTGAAGCAGCAGGTGATATTAGTCCGTCTCTTGTAGCTGGAGGTATTAAAGTAGCACTTTTAACTACCGTATTTGGTTTGATCGTTGCCATGATTCTTCAAATATTTTACAACTATATCGTAGCCAAAGTAGATTCTATCGTTAATTCTATGGAAGACGCTTCAATTGGCTTGGTAGATCTTCTTTACAAATACAAAAAGTAATTTCATCATGAACATTAACCAGATAGTACG
>CALCFH010000003.1 GCA_937900215.1 uncultured Cryomorphaceae bacterium | reverse complement strand
CTAAAAATGAAGTGCAAAACTTGAGTAATTACTATAGAAGAAAGGCCAAACGGTCAGGGCGCAAACCCGTAAGGCGCGTTGGTACAGGCGCGTTGGTTCCAGTCTTTCTTCTTAATGTTTTCAAGAGCTAATTAGACAAAAAGAATGCGTTTGGTGCATTTTTATTAGAAATCACCACAGAGTACACTTTTTTATTCACGATAAATGGATAGCTACATGAGAAATGAAAACGTCTTTCCGGTGCAACCTACTGTAAGAATTCTTAGAAGAAATCTCTCCCGAATTCACTCTTTCTTAAGCACTCAATGGAACTGACACTTCCTCTGGTTCACTGGTACGAGCAGTCAAGCTGCGATGTACATATACCTTAAGTATTAAGTAGTCAATATTTTACTATGAGTATTCTAAGTGTTTGTGTTTGAATCCGAGAGAGAAATTATTTATGTATTATTTGGCTTAAGAGCTCCTTCGTTTTCAGCCATTTTCCCAGATAGTTTTCTGGTGTAGGGTCAATCCCCGAAGCCTGCCACTTTTCGATCATCCTTCCACTGCATTGCTCTAGCCATTGTAAATATAATTCAGGAGGCGTTGTATGAATGTCTGGCATATAGATGGTTTCGTCTCTAAGCATCGCTATCATGATGCGTAGCAGCTTTTTAGAAGTTGAGGTATAACTTGAACCTCCTCGTAAAGCGACACAGTCGAAATGAGCTTTTAAAGGGTGTATTATCCCGGTCTCTTTATAGGCTCTACTCTGGAAACTCTTGGCGACTCGAACAATGGTCATCAAAGCATTTTTGAGGTATTTATTGGCGGCTTTTGGTGGCGTGCTGGTAACTGTAGGTTTTGAAGATCCTCCTGTTTGTTTTTGTCGTGGGACAATTCCTGCATAAGACGCAATTTTATCGGCATCGGGCCATTTTGCGGGATCGCCTAATTCTCCGGCAATGGCAGATACTGTAATAATGCCACTTCCTGTAATTGAAGTTAATAAGGCATATGGGGTGTGTTGCAGGAGTTCGGCAAGAGATTGCTCTTCAAGCTCTATGCATTCGCGGCGCATTTTTAACAATTTGAGCTGTGCGTGTAGTCGATTCAATCGCATCACATATACTTCTGGCTCTAAGTTTGTGATGTCTAAACATTTAGCGGATAATTGGGCTAAGTCTTCTTGAACTTTTTGCGGTTCATTAAAGCCTGCTTTGGCAATCAATTTAAGAACTCTTTTGGAGCTCCCGTTAAGGAATAATTGCGGACCAAATTCACTACATGACATAAGTTCTACACACGCTTTAGAAAAAGGATGAATGCCACTTTTAGTTTTACTTAGGTAGCCTGGAAAAAGTTGATCAATTTGGCTATGGATGATGTTTTTATGACGGTTTTCTTCTTTTACTAAACGATTCCGTTCGCGGTGACTCTCTTTAATTCTACTATAAACCTCCCCCATTTCACGGGTCTGATAGCTTTGTCCCATGAGTGCGGAACGAACAATTCCATCCAAATCCAACAGGTCACTACTAGCACGTGTATTATCACGATATTTAGAAGCTTGAAAAGCATTAACATATAAAACATTAAAACCTTCTTTCTGGAGAAAATAGATAAATTCTTGGCTGTAAGAAGCTGGATCTTCCAGAACAAAATCAACTTCATTAGTACGGATACGTTTTTTATCCAGAACCACCTGGATTTTTTTACGAAGGAAGTTAAAGCCGACAAGATCATTCTGAATTTTTAAGGGATGCCGGTAAAGATACTGACCTGTAATACAATCAAAAAAGTGAACTAAATGTTCTGACTTTGAGCAATCTGCGACTATTAAAAGATTTTGAGTATTACCGCAGAAAAGCTTTTTCTTACTAGTTTTTGAGATTACCTTATTCATCTGTGAGGCCTCCTTAATGTTTGTTATGTCGCACAACTTGTGACGACTTTAAATTTGGGACATTGCGATCCCGTGCAGCTTTGACTGCTTATTTAACAAATAAGGAGGCCTCACTTATTTGCTAGTTTTTTCGGAAAATCCCCTAGAACCCCTGGGGGACAGAGACTTAGAAAGACTATTGCTTTCAGCTCTAAAGGCTGACGCATAGTCTTACATAAGTCTCTGATAAAACAGTATGTACCGAAAAAAAAAAGCTTGAAATGATTTTAATGGCTTATTTTTGTGAAAAATTGCGGGATTGAGGTACTTAATAGATTGAC
>CALCFH010000002.1 GCA_937900215.1 uncultured Cryomorphaceae bacterium | reverse complement strand
ATTGTGTATTCATTGCTCCAAGAAATTAAACTCTTCGGAGCGCAATATGTGCTTACACTGTAAAATACACATTCCATACGTACACAACTCTGAGCTAAAATCGTCCAATCGACTATACCAAATTCTGAATCAACGAATGGATATTGAGCATGCCACAGCCCTGTGTTACTTCCAAGAAGGAAGTGTAACTCAGAGCATTCTTCACTCCATAAAATACAAAGGAAATAAGCCCTTGGCTCAACAAATGGGGAGAGAAATAGCAGAAACAGTAAAATCAAAGCCATTTTCTATTCCAGATATTCTGCTACCCATTCCCCTTCATCCAAGGAAGAGAAAACTACGCGGCTTCAATCAGAGTGAAGAAATCTGCAAGGGTATGGAGGAAATTCTCAAGATTCCCATTGAAGTAGATCTACTGGCTAGAGAGATACACAAAGAATCTCAAACTCATTTGGGAAGAATATCGCGTTGGAAAAATATATCTACTGCTTATGTCAAAGGAGACAAAATGCCAGACTACCAGCACATTGCAATCGTTGACGATATGATTACCACAGGGTCTACTATTGAAGCCTGCTATATACATCTCAAAGCGCAAAAACCAAGTCTAAAGATCTCTGTCTATTCTCTTGGTTTTGAGTCATAAAAAAAGGGGCCGTCTAGTAGACAGCCCCTTTCAAAACTAATTCAGTTTGAGCTTTAGTTCCTTTGAATTCTCTTTGTAACAAAGGCGTTTCCAGACTGGATACGAACCATATATATACCTTTTGGAAGACCTGAGAGATCAAAACTTGCGGTGGCCTTTCCTTGCTCAGAACGGATGTTCATGCGCTCAATAGGCTGACCCAAAATATTCAATAACTCAACAGAGAAATCTTTATTCAGCTCTCCACTTAATTCAACATTCACCATTGACTTCGTTGGATTAGGATAAACGTTCACAGAAGCTCCTAAGAGCGTTTGTTCATAGATAGAAATTCCTGCTACAGTTATAAGAAACGTGCTATCTACACTTCCACAACTATTGGTTGCCGTAACGGTAACGAAAACTTGACCATTCTGAGTGTATGTAGCCGAAGCAATCGCGCCGGTACCAGTGGCGCCGTTTCCAAAGTCCCAAGTGATAGTAGTAGCATTAGTAGTTGCAGAGGCATCAAAATCTACTGTTCCATCTATTGCCGTGGTTGAACTTTGAATCCAAGTAAACGATAAGCCTGGAAGTGGACCTGATGCGGCAGTTACCATCATAACATTGGTGTACGCACTGGTATCACCGTTGGCACAAATGTCAGCAACATATACATCATAATTAGAACCTGGGGTTAAACCCGACAAGGTATAAGGCGATGTTGTACTTACAAAGGTTCCAGAACCCGGAGTAAATCCACTTGGACCCCATTGAATTATAGAGCTACCCGTAATACTTGTCCAACTAATATCAGCCGTAACGCAAGTAACATTGCTAGAAGCTAAAGCCGTAGGAGTAGCGCAGCTAGGAGGAGCACCTGTTGTAGTGAAGCAAACCTGAGCAGAATAAGCCGAAGTATCTCCTCCAGCACAAAGCTCACTCACATAAGCGCAGTATGCCGTACCTGCGTTTAGTCCCATTAAAGTATAAGGATTACTAGAAGAGGGTACTACTACTCCCGTACCAAGAGTAAATCCATTAGGACCATATTCAATATACCAAGTACTTGCAGACATGCTACCCGCAGTCCAATCCAGTACAA
>CALCFH010000001.1 GCA_937900215.1 uncultured Cryomorphaceae bacterium | reverse complement strand
GAAAAGAAACATGGTAAGCTTAAACAGCTTAATCACAACATTAATTAAGGTAGCACCAAGGTCAATGTTCTCTCCATAATTCACCACAACTACAAAAAAACCGATCAGCAGCAAAGCCATAAAGCCCAAAAAGATGCTCATCGTACTTCTGGAAAACGTCATAATTCCTGATTTCCTAAGGAAAAGATCTCGAATGATCATGGGGATTAGTCCCAAAACCATTAGAAACTCTAAGGTTAAGGTTCCTTTGGGATAGGCTGATTCGATGATTGGTACAAGAATAAGGGACGGCAAAAGCATGGACTTATCCAAATAAATAATGCCCAAGAATAAAACGGCATTTAGATAGGGATTGTGCACTATTAGTGAGAACACCACAATGCTTAGGAATAAGACGGATTGAATAAAAGTCTTAGACATCCTTCCTATTCTTTAAAATCTCGCCTATTACTCTCTTTAGTCTTCTCGACTTATATAAACGTGCAGAAAAAATCAAATACATAAAGCCCAAGGTATAAAGACTCCCCAAGACCAAGAAAACAATAGGGGGCGATAAAATAGCATTTAAACCCAAAAGCCACTTCATAGACCACAATCCTACTCCATAGAAAAAGATATAGGGCAATCCCATGATCGCTTTAGGCACCAAATCATTCGGAACCTTGGTAATTCCAAAAACAATATAGAACAATCCGATGCAGTTAATCGCAAATACAATCAGGAAGGAAAAGGCAAGGTGCAAAGGGTTGGTAATAGAGAAGACCACGAAGGCGGTAAGCATAAGAATGAGTGAGCTACTCTTTAGAATCATACTGGATTTAAGTAAACCAAAGGCTCTAATGACAGTATCACTCGTCATATTGATCAACTTTAAAGGCAAGAGTGCAAAAAGAATGGCCAAAACAGGAATGGCCTCTTCCCAACCCTTACCAAAGAGAATGTTCACCAACACATCGCTTATAGAATAGAAAAACAGGGTAAGCAGCATGGTAAGCCAAAAAACCACAGCATAGAGACTGGCTAGATAGTCTCTCAACTCTTCTATCTTGTCTCTAATCTTGGATATGAGTGGGTAACTCACCTTACCCACAATATCACCTAACACCTTGGGTGGAATTTGTGCAATGCGATAGGTTCTTTCAAAAAGACCAAGGACTTCAATGCTCACGAATCTCGCTAATACAATATTGTAACCCGAATTCAACATAAAGTTGGCAAATCGGATAACGAACAACTGAGAACCAAATGATCGAATGCGCTTTAGCTCGGCATAAGAAGGGGCTACCAAATCCCATTTTATGGAGAAGAAAGATTGAGTGGAGATAAGCGTTTGACGGACCAATAAAGCCCAAACCATAGACCAATAGCCATATCCTTTAAACCCTAAAATAACCCCAAGTGTAAAACCGATGAAGGAAGAGCTTAACTCAATAAACATCATTCTCTTAAATCTAAAATCTCTCTGCATAAGGGCAGTAGGACTAGAAGCGAAGCCCGTGAGTACAACCACAAGTGCCATGGCTGGAATAACTTCTCCTACTTGAGGAATTCTAAAATAGTCTGAAAGTAAATTGCGAAACACCAACATGGCCGCAGCCACTAAAACACTCACAATTACATTAAAGCTCAGCACACTGCTTATCATTTTTGAACTTAGATTCTTTTCACGAACTAAGTTCTGAGTCATTCCACCCTGAAGCAAAATGAGTCCGATATTATTAAAGACATTAGCAATAGCGATGACACCAAAATCTGATTTGGTAAGCAAACGAGTCATAAAGGCAAAATAAAGCAGCTGCAGCAGCGTATTGCCAAAACTGGAAATAAATTGAGATAAGAAGTGTTTTTTCATATATCTCTTAGACTCTTCTTTCTAACCAAGCACCCAGCGCATTAAAGAAGGTTTTTTTGCTATAATACACCCTCCAAGATTCATCCAACTTCAGCTCTTTTTTATCAAATCGACTCGGGGTTCCGGCAATAGAGTGTTGCAAAGACATATCGAAATACTTCAATCGATCTAGCTCCGATAAAGACAATTGCTTTTCTAAAATCTGAGAAACAAATTGGGCAGGCGACTGTATAAAATCCTCGTAGCGCAATAGCCTTACCTCTACTCCTAAGAGTTCTAGTTCCTTCTTTACTGCTTTTCTCAATAGAGCATTCCGGTAAACTTCAAGCAACAATTTCGGCATACTTGCCGATTCACCTTTCCTTTTTTTGTGCTTGTACTTCGAATAGGCAATGGCACGCAAACTCCTTTCAACCATCAAAATCCGAGCGTTTTTCACGGCCTTAGCCATAAAATAAGCCTGCACCGGATCTTTAGAAGAATCGATCCAATGACTTGCATTGGGCGCCACATCCTGCAAGATTCTCAAACAATTCTGGGCTATTTGATTTCTAGTTGGATGTATTTCGGGCAAAGAATCGAGCCAAGCCGGCTGCTTAGACCTTTTAAGAAGCTGTTGAACGGGAGGATGAGGAATTAAGGTGGGC